>JAJSLI010000100.1 GCA_021272315.1 Methylacidiphilales bacterium
GTTCCGCGGTCAACGTCACATCGGCGGCGGTCGTCACGCCGTGCGCACCGGCCTCTGGATGTCCACCCTCGTCGCCGTCCAGCACAATCCCGTCTTAAAAGCCTTCTATCAACGCCTGCGCACCAACGGCAAACCCGCCAACGTCGCGCTCACCGCCTGCGCCGGTAAACTCCTCATCCATCTCAACAGCCTCCTGAAAAATCCCCAACTTTCCCCTTGCTAACCAAGACCGTTGCTTCGACAAGCTCAGGATGACGGAATGGGGGAAATGAGAAGGCGAGAAAGGACCAAGCACCCAGCCGAGCATCTTAATGATGCGGGCCAGGTACGCCAGCCGTTGGTCTTCAAGCCCTCACGTCGAGGTGGAGAGGAGCAAGTCGCGCGCGCCGGGCAACTGTTCGGCCTGACCGAGGAGGAGGACGCGGTCGCCGGGGCGCAGCACCTCGTCGGGGCCCGGGTTGACCAGCCGCTCGCCCGACCGTTCGATGGCCACGATGCTCGCGCCGGTCTGCGACCGCAGCGGTATCTCGCGCAGTTTGCGCAGCGCCACGGCCGATTCGGCCGGAATCTCCAGGGTTTCCAGCTCGGCCTCGCGCAGCAACTCGTGCAGCGCCGGGACTTCCTCCGGGCGGAGCAGCGGCAATTGCACCAGCGTTTCATGCAGCGCAACTTCCGCGCGGCTGTAAAGGCGCAGGAGGATCGAGCGGAAGATCGTCGCCGCGACGATGACGACAAGGAGGAGCATCACGAGGCTTTCGAGTGAAGTCAAAATCGTCGCGCTGAGCAAAATCGTGGTCACGGTCATCACCACGAGCGAGACCAGGACAAAGACCTGGCTGATCACCGCCCGGGCCGTCTCCACCGGGCGGCCGCCCGCACCGAGGGGGATGCAGATTTCTCCCAGCAGCATTCCCATCGCCTTGACCTTGCGGAAACTGGCCAGATAGATGGGCGCGGCCACGATCATCACCGCCGCCCAGACGAGGGAATCGTGGACCTGCGGCAAACGGATCGCCGCCGGAAGATAGGCCTCATTCCATCCGCCGACCCACGCGCCCAGCGCAAAAATCCCCACGGTCAGCAGCAGATCGATCAGCAACTGCCAGCCCATCCGCCGCATGAGCAGCGTCAGCGGGCTCGCCTGCCCCTGGCCGAAGGAACTGATCCACGCGGTGTAGACCGAAAGCGCCTGCAGGATCGGCTGCGGCACCTTGCGCTCCAGCCAGCCCACGGCGCCATCGCTCCCCCGGATGAGATAGGGCGTCACCAGCGTCGTGACCACCGACACGGCCACGGCGATCGGATAAAGAAAATCGCTCGTGACTTTCAAGCTCAGTCCCAGCGCCGCGATAATGAAGGAAAACTCGCCGATCTGCGCCAGGCCCATGCCGACCCGGAACGAGGTCCGCAGGTCCTTTCCGCCCACGAAAACGCCGAAACTGCAGGTGGCCACCTTGCCCACGACGACCACCAGCGAAAGAATCAGGATCGGCCAGGCATACGCAACCAGCATTTTCCAATCGATCAGCATCCCGATGGTGACGAAGAAAATCGCGCTGAACATGTCCCGCACCGGCGCGGTCAGCGCCTCGATGCGGTGAATCTGCCGCGATTCCGCGATCACCGCGCCGATCAAAAACGCCCCCAGGGCGACCGAGTAGCCCAATCGGGACGCCACGAAGGCCGTTCCGAAGCAAAGCCCCAGCGCCGCCACCAGCAGCATCTCGTCGCTCTTGAATTTGGCGATGAAGGCGAAGAGCCGCGGCACCCCGATCAGCCCCGCCACCAGCACCACGACAAAAAAGACCGCCAGCTTCACCATCTCGCCCAGGATGTTCCCGGTATCCAGCGTCCCGTTTTGCGCAAAGCCCGAGAGCAGCGCCAGGAGGATGATGGCCAGGATGTCCTCGACGACCAGCACGCCGAAAATGATCTCGGCGAACGGCTCGCGGGATTTGCCCAGCTCCGCCAGCGCCTTGACGATGATGGTGGTGGATGAGATCGAAAGTATCGCTCCCAGGAAGACCGAATCCATCAGGTTCCAGCCGAAGCCGCGCCCGATCTCGTAGCCGATCCAGATCATCAGGACGATTTCCAGCAGCGCGGCCACAAAGGCCGACAGGCCGACGCGCGTGAGCTTGCGCAGGCTGAACTCGAGGCCCAGGGAAAACATCAGCAGCACCACGCCCATTCCCCCCAGCGTCTTGATCGAGTCCTCGTCGTGAACCAGCATGAACGGCGGCGTGTAGGGCCCGATGATGAACCCGGCCAGGATGTACCCGAGCGCGACGGGCTGCTTGAGTTGATGACAGATGATGGTGGTGATCCCCGAGATGATCATCACCACCGCGAGGTCGCTGAGCAGGTTGAGTCCGTGCATCGTCCGCGCAATTTAGGGTGCGCTTTCAAATAGGACAAGGGCGCGTTGCGGGAGCGGTAAGCCGAAAAGCGGGACAACGGAATTGCATCCCGCCCGATTTCAACCCAAGTTAAGCGTATGCCGGAAGACCTCGCCGCCCAGGCCCTCGATTTGACGGAGGATTATCCGCGAAGTCCGCGCGCGTTCTTCGCGGGTTACATCCTGGCGGGGCGGATGCTCGACAAGTGCCGCGCGCTGCTCAACGGCACGGCGGGCGAGTACGAGTACAATTGCCGGCTCGACCGTCTCTTTCTTGAATTTAGCGGGATCAACGCGGACGACTTCAAGGCTTTCGTCGCCACCGGCGCGACCGACGAGGAGGTGGCGGAGTGGATCAATGCCAAGGCCAAACCGCATTCGCCCGCCGAGATCGCGGTGTGGAATTTCGCGCTGAAGTGCGGGCGCATTTGCGAACTGCCGCCCGACCGGCAGGCGTGGGTGCAGGAGTATCTCCTCCGCCATGTGAAGCCCGAACTTCACGGGCGCGTGCTTTTCAATTTCGACCTGCTCGACGCCGAGGAGGGCCGTCTGGGTTGACGCCGATGGAAACCCTTCAAGGCCGGTTGAGCATTTTCGTGAATGGCCACGCGCGGCAGGTGGGCGCGACGACGACGCTGGGCGAACTGGCAGCCGAATGCCGGCTCGATCCAAAGCGGCTGCTGGTGGAGCTGAACGGCCAGACCCTCCTGCGCGATGAGTGGCCGGGGCGGCGACCGGCCCACGGCGACCGGATCGAATTTGTCCGCGTCGTGGCCGGGGGGTAGAGGTCGTGGTCGCCCGGACTTTTGTCGAAGGCAGCCGTGCCTTTATTCGATGTGATGAGCGTAGGCGCGCCAGAGCAAGAACACGAGGACGAGGACGAGGAGCAGGACCGCGCCAAAAACAAAGAAGAGATTCATATCGCGCTGGGTTTGGCGCGCGAGGTTGCGCTTGCGGGCGGGCGCCGGTTCGACCGCACGGGGATGCGCGGCGTCGTCCTCGAGGCGCCAGACGGGCGGCTCGGGGGGCTTGATTTCCTCGGGCATCGGCTCGCCCGAGTTGTGCATTTCCTCCATCAGCCGCGACATCTGCTCGGAAAGGAGCCGTTCCTGCTCCTCGAGCTTGCGCCGCTTGATTTCCAGCGGATCAGGATCGTTGCGGTTCCACGGCATGCGGGCGGGAGGGGAGGGCGCGGCGCGGGAATCCTCAGTGGTGGGAAAGGAAGTAGTAAAGCAGAAGACCGAAAAAGCCGAAAAAGGCCAGGGGCAGCGAGTAGGCAAAACCCTCCTTGATCATCGTGCTGAACGATTTTTCGGCCGTCACGAATTCCGGTCCGAGATCGGCGGGCGGTTCATCGGGGCCATCCTCGATTTCGCGCAGCGCGACGAGGTGGGCGCGGGACTGGCTGTAGATCGCCTTGGCCTGATCGACGCGGGCGAGCGCCTTGGTCAGTTCGCTCGGCAGCTCCTCGCTCGACCACTCGGCGGGATTGAGGGTTTCGGTCTGGCCCAGGTGCTCGGCGAAGTTGTCGCGCACAATCTTGATCTGTTCGAGTTCGCGTTTGACCTCAAATTCCTGGCGCTCGAGCAGGACGAGCCCGCGCGTCAGCTTTTCGACGATGTCGCGGCGACCCTCGTCAAACTCGCGCTGCTTGCGGCTCAGTTCCTCAAGTTCGCGCTTCTGCCGCTCGATCTCCTCCTGTTGGCGCTTGAGGTCGAGGAGTTGTTCCTGGACATGCTGGACCTTGAGGTTGATTTCGTTGACCGTCGACGCGGTGTCGGTCGGGGAGGCGGAGGGGAGAAGCTCCGGTTCGTCCGGGTAATCGGATTCGATGGCTGGCTTGGGTTTTGGGGGCATGCGGCGGTAACGTTTAGGGGGGGATGATGAGGACCTGTCCGATTTTCAATGGCTTGCCCTCGATAAGCGTGTCTTTATTGGCTTCCTTGATCTTGTCGATGCCGTTCTTGGTATCGCCCGGGTACATCTTGTGGGAAATTTTCCAGAGGCTGTCGCCGGAAACGACCTTGTAGGTCCGGTTCGGAGCGCCGGGTTCGCCGCTGTTCGTCGCGCCAGGCGGACCCGCCGCGAGCGGCGCGGCGTTGGTCGCGTCAAGCGGCAGGGCGCGCGGCGGCACCGATGGCGAGCCGGGAGCAGGCGTGGGAGCGACACCGGCGGCGGCACGTTGCGCCTGGAGCTGCGCGATCGTCTTCGCGGCGTCGGCGACCTGTTGCTTTAGCGTGGCATTGTCAGCCTGAAGTTGGGCGGAAGCATCGGCGCTTTGCGCCGGCGAGTTCGGCACCGATGCGGCAAAGGCCTGGCTTTGCTTTTCGATCAGCGCTTTCACCTGGTCGGCTTTGTCCGAAGCCGGATCGAGTTCGAGGTATTTCCTGAAATGATAGATCGCCCCAACCGGATCGTTGAGCTTGTCCCCGTAAATGATCCCGAGCTGGTAATGCGCACCGGCCAGTTTCGGGTTGGCGGCCAGGGCCGCCTCGTAATCGCTCACCGCGGAGGTGGTGTTGTTGTTGTCGAGGTCCTGTTCGGCCTCTTTGTAATAGGGATTACGCGAATCGTCGTACTGCGTGTCCTGTTGAGCGGACAGATTGCAGGCGGCCAGGACAAAGGAACCCGCAAAGACCAGGCAGAGTCGGCATGACATACGCACTACTTTAACAACCATGCCGGAAGGTGCAAGACCAATGGCCCGTTCCGGCGTTCGGCCATGCGGTTGATGCGTTATTGGAGGATAGGCTCTTAGCTTATTCAACGTGAGGGCGAGGCTGCCGGGATCATCGCCTCGGCCCGGGCCAGATTTCTTTGCACGTCGGCGTCACCGGGCCTGATTTGCAGGACCTGCCGGAACTGATCGATGGCGTCTGCGATCTGCCCGGTTTTCAGCAAGGCGCAGCCGAGATTGTTGCGGGCCTCGGCGTGTTCGGGGTCGAGTTGCAGCACCTGCCGGTAGGACTCGACGGCCGCCGGGTAATCGCCCCGGATTTGAAGCGCATTGCCGAGATCGAACCAGGCCCGGACGTAATCGGGGTCGGTTTTCAGCGCCAACCGGTACTGGTCGATGGCATCGTCCAGCCGTCCCTGTTTCTGAAGGATTCCGCCCAGATTTTCGCAGGCGAGCGCATAGCCGGGATTGATTTGCAGCGCCTGCTTGAACTCGCGGGCGGCCTCGTCCAGCCGGCCCTCAACCTGGAAGGCGCTGCCGAGATTGTTGTGCGCCTCGGCAAAATCGGGATCAATTTGCACCGCCTGCTCGAACTCGTCGATGGCGGCATCCATCCGCCCTTCCTGCTGATAGACGCCGCCCAGGTTGTAATGGGCGAGGGCGTAACCGGGCCGAAGCCGCAACGTTGCCTGAAATTCAGCCTCGGCTTCGGACAAGTGCCTCGTTTGGACCAAATAATTGCCCAAATTATTATGCGCCTCGGGATAAGCGGGATTGAGTTTCAAGGCCTCTTCATACTGATTTTTTACGCCGGAGAGACGTCCGGCGTCAGACAAAGCGTCGCCGAGATTATTGTGGGCGACCGATGAATCGGGATTGAGTTCGATGGCGTAACTCCAGAGCGCATCGCCGTCGCGAAATTTTCCGGCATAAGCGTGGCTTCCCCATGCCAATCCGAGGACCAGAAGCGTGGCCGCGCCGAAAATCACGGGGCGAAACGCCGCCGGAAGACGCTGCGCAGCCAGATCGAATCCCCCGGCGACCAGCCCCGCGAGGCCGATCATCGGCAGGTAGACGAGATGATCCGCCACCCAACTGATCTGGTGGTAAGCCATCCGGAAAAAACCCATGACCGGCAGCAGCGTAATGAGAAAAAAGCCGAACCCGAGGAGCGCGTGCCGGGCCCAAACTTGGCGCCGCGTCCAGAAGAATCCGAGCGCCAGCGCGAGCACCGGCAGCAGAAGCAAATTCCAGAACGGTGGTGGATCGGCGACCCATGCCGGATAGACAGGCATCAGCCCCACCGGCAGAACGAATTTTCCGAGATAAAAGAAGACGACGGCGCCGGCCAGTGCAAAGCGCGAAAGCGCTCCCCCAAGGCCGACCGTTTGGTCGCCGAAGTGTTGCTGGAACGCGACCGTCACCAAGCCGAGTGCAAGCGCGATGAGGACGTAGGGCGCGAGATTTCCGAGGTCCCGGGCGGTGACACGCCCGCGCCGCCACCAAACCAACAACAGCAGTACAGCGGGCAGCATGATCACGGAAGCCTTGGCCAGCATGGCGGCGAGAAAAAGGAAAACGGAGAGCCAGTAGCGCGATCTCGCCCCCCTCTCCGAGAAATCAAGCCACGCCAACAACGAGAGCAGGAAGAGCGGGAGCGAGAGGGTGTTTTTGATTTCACTGATCCAAGCGACTGACTCAACCGCAAGCGGATGGACGACAAAAAGCAATGCGCCGAACCAGCCCCAGCGCAGGCCGAGCCGGTCGAAGAGCCGCCAGACGAGCAGGCCGCCGGTGAGATGGAGCGCCAGCGAGACAAGATGGTAGCCGAGCGTCTCGGAGCCGAAGAGATGCCACTCGATCCAAAGCAGGGTCGAGGTTAGCGGCCAGTAATCGGTGCCCGCCTTGCCCGACCAGAAGCGGGCCAGCCCGTCGAGACTGTGCAGACTGAGATTCCGGGTCACGAGCAGATTGTCGTCCCAGACCCAGTCGCCGCGCAGGGCGGGCCAGTAGATCCAGAGTCCCGCCAAGAGCAGGACGGCGGCGGCCGGGAGCACCGGCAGTTTCGCGCCATCGTTTCTAACCTGGTCCTTCATGGTCGGAAGAAACAGGCTGGCGGCTGGCGGCGGCGGGTGCAAGGCCGCGTTGAACTGACAGGTTATGGCTTCGGTTTAAAATCGAGCGCCTAAAAAGAACCCTGGCACGGGCCTCGGAAAAAGGCGGCCCGCTGATGACAAGCCCGGGATGCTCTCTTTTAGAAACTATATCTTACACCGGCCGTGATCAGGTTCTGACCAAGCAGATCATCCTTATACGTGTAACTGTTGCCTGTGCCCCCGACATTGGTAAACGTGAAGGAGGGAGCAACCGCCACAAGGTAGTTATATTCGGTGAAAATAGCCCAGTTGTGCGCCACTTCATAATCGAAACCGACAATGCCCTGAAAGGTGAAATCCAAATCACTCTGATTGCCAGCCGAAGCTTGGGACGTTGTTGTCACCGGAGGAGGATCGACACGTGGCACAATCGTCGTCGTCGAAGTAAAGTTAACTTTGGAAAGCTGGAGCCATTGACCGCCAATGCCCAAACCAACGTAAGGCGTAAAAGGAGTCCCTGTCTTGAACCGGACCAGCCCATTCGCTCCGAATGCAACGGAATTCAAGTCTCCCGTCATGCTTATATTCTGCGATCTACTAGAGGGCGTTGTCGCATCAATGTAGGCACCTTCTAATTCCACGGCCGGTTCAATGGCGAAACCGCCGCCCAAATCAAAGGAGTCGAATTTGTAGCCGATTTTAAGACCACCCAACCCGCCGATGTCGTTTGAGATGTTGGTGTTCGCAACAGCGCTAGGGAAGTTAGAACTTGCGCCGTAATAGTCCTGGCTGAAAGAGGCGCCGCCAAAGACGCCGATATACCAATTGGCAGGCTTTTCAGGGGAGGTTGTCGCAATTTCCTTCATGTCCGTGCCGGCGTGAGCCGAGGTGATCAGGCCAAGGGCAACGACCAGACTGCCGAATATCAACGTGATTTTTTTCATAATTCGAATCCTCCCAATATTTGAACTAAAGTGAATGACACGGAAAACCGTCACCGTAAAGGAAATTAAGTTTCCGTCCCGCAGAGCCGGGGTCAGCGCCTTGTTTCGTTGGCAGCCGCTTCCACGGGCCGATGTGGCGGATCAAGCGCAGCAGCTTATTTTTTGCCCCGGCCCTTGAAGGTCAATTCGGCGACACCCGACTTGTCGAGTTCGCCGAGCCCCTTCTCGATCATGAGCCGGTATTGCGCGAGGGTCGCCTGGGCCAGCGGGACCTTGACTCCGGTCCCGGCCGCCAACGCGACTGCAATGCCCGAATCCTTGGCGGCGTGCGCGGAGGAGAAATAGCAGTCGTGCTCGCGATTTTGCATGTCGGCCCCGTCGGTTTCCAGGACGCGGGAATTCGCGCCGGTCTGGGAAAAAATCTCGCGCAGGACGTTTAGGTCGATGCCCAGCGCGTCGCCCAGGGCAAGCCCCTCGGCCAGTCCCGCCGTATTGATATTCATCACCATATTGACCAGCGCCTTGACCTGCGCAGCCCGTCCCGTGGCCCCGACGTAGCGGCGCGCGATGCTCAGGGCTTCCAACATCGGGCCGGCCTTTTCCACCACGGCGGAGTCGCCGGCCAGGATCAGATAAAGCGTCCCCTGCCGGGCCTGCGTGATGCTTGAGGCCATGCAGGCTTCGATCGCCGCCGCTCCCGCGCGATGAGCCGCCGCCTCGACGTCGAGATGCACCTGGGGGGAAACGGTGGCGAAGTTGATAAACGTGCGACCGGTTGCGCCGATGAGCAGGTTGTCGCCGGGAGCCGTGTAGATGTCGCGCATGGCTTGGTCATCGGAAACCACGGTCAGGATGAAGTCGGCCTTCGCGGTGACATCCGCCAGCTTTTCCGCCGCCACACACTTCAATTCCTTCGCCAATTCAGCGGCCGCCTCTCGGCGCACGTCATAGACAGAGGTCACCTGAAATCCCTGATCGGCCAGCCGACGCGCCATGTTGGCGCCCATCCGACCAACACCGACTACTCCGACCTTATTCGTTGTTTTATCGCTCATGATTTTCAACAGATAGACCAAATTTACGGGAAAGGAAACGTGTTTTAAGGGCGTTCTTGTTGCGCCGATTTCCGAAATTCCCCTCGTCAGCGGGCCGCGAACTTGGTTGTTTAGCCTTGTGCTCGCCAAGATCCACTCCGCCGCCGTCTGGGGTGTCGACGCCTACGCCGTCGAAGTGGAGGTCAATGCCACCTACGGCAAGGCCGTGGTGGTCGTCGTCGGCCTGCCCGATACCGCGGTGAAGGAAAGCCGCGACCGTGTCCGCACTGCCGTCAACAACAGCGGTTACAAATTTCCCTATGGCCGCGTCACCATCAACCTTGCCCCCGCCGACGTCAAAAAGGAGGGCCCCAGCTTCGATCTCCCCATGGCACTCGGCATCATTGCCGCATCGGACCAATTGAAACCCATTCATCTCGAGGACTACTGGGTTGTCGGCGAACTCGCCCTCACCGGCGAAGTGCGCGCCGTGAAGGGTGCTCTCTCCATCGCGCTCTCGGCGCGCAAACACAAAAAGCGCGGCCTCATCCTTCCCGCGGCCAACGCCTCCGAGGCCGCGGTCGTCGCCGGGCTCGAGGTCTACCCCGTGCGCCACCTGCGCGACGCCGCCGATTTTCTCTCCGGCGCCGCCGGCATTCTGCCCGTGCGGGTCGACCCGGCCGAAATCCTCGACGGGTTCGACGCCATCGAGCACGATTTCGCCGACGTGAAGGGGCAGGAACACGTCAAGCGCGCCATCGAAGTCGCCGTGGCCGGCGGCCACAACGTCCTCATGATCGGCCCGCCCGGCAGCGGCAAATCGATGCTCGCCAAGCGCATTCCCGGCATCTGTCCGCCTTTCACCCTCGACGAGGCGCTCGAAACCACCAAGGTTCACAGCGTGGCCGGACTTCTCACGCCCGAGCAGGCCATGGTTACGCGTCGTCCGTTCCGGGCGCCGCACCACACCATCTCCGATGCCGGCCTCATCGGCGGCACCGCCAATCCGAGTCCCGGCGAAGTCAGCCTCGCCCACAACGGCGTCCTCTTCCTCGATGAATTGCCCGAGTTCCGCCGCAGCGCCCTCGAGGTCCTGCGCCAGCCGCTTGAAGACGGCACCGTTACCATTTCGCGCGCCTCAGGTTCGGTCACTTTTCCAACCCAGTTTATGCTTGTCGCCGCCATGAACCCGAGCCCTGGGTCTGGTGGGTTTGGAGACGCGCAGCGGGGCCGCGCCACGGCGCTCGAAATCCGGCGCTATCTCAACAAGATTTCCGGCCCACTTTTGGATCGCATCGATATTCACGTCGAGGTCCCCGCCGTGAAGCACGAAACGCTGCTGCGTCCCCACGCCGCTGAAACCTCTGCCGACATTCGTGCCCGCGTCATCAAGGCGCGGCAGATCCAGCACGAACGGTTCGCCGCCAAGCGCAAAGTCCGCTGCAACGCACAGATGAGTTCGAAGGACTTGAAGGCGTTTGTCCCGCTCGACACCGACAGCGAAAGCCTGCTGCGCATGGCGCTGAGCGAACTCAACCTGAGCGCTCGCGCCTACGACCGCATTCTCAAAGTCGCCCGCACTATCGCCGACCTCGCCGGAGCCGAAAAAGTCGACGCAACTCATCTCAGTGAGGCGATCCAGTACCGCACCCTCGACCGGCAGGTCTGGGGGTGAAGCCTAGGAAGCTGTCCTTCCGGCTATCTCCTGAGATGAGAACGTTCTTTGCCATCTTGTTCTTTTGCATGCTTTCCGTTCTCCACGGGATGGCCACTGACAATCCAGGCAATCGACTTTTACATCCCGATTTTACGACAATCGCCCCTCCTTCCCAACTTCCGACAGGGAAAGAACCTGGCACCTATTATCTATCCTCAACCTGCATGGTCGATTTCTCACTGGAGCCCGATTTTCCGACGCGTATCGTTCTCCTCGATTATGCGAATCAGCAACTCTTCGAACAAAAGGTCACGTCGCGAAAACCTTTTACGCTAAACTACGACCTAAAGCCTGGCAGCTATAAGGCAGTCTCAAGGCCGGTCGACGCTTCGAAGTATAGGGATGCAATTGGATTCAATATTCACATCGATCTCCATGGCGCGGTGACATATCTCGCAGGCGATCATTCCTTTGAAAGTCCAACTTTTTGGCACATCCATAAAATTGAGATCGTCAGTCCGAAAAATCTGGAAACAATCCAGGCAAAGACAATCCAGATCGGCCAAGGGCCGTCTGCTGAGGATGTTATTCCGGGTGGAGTGACACTTAGGTGGAAGCCTCTACCCGGTATTAAAAGTTATATTGTGCGAGTTTGGTACATGGACAACCCCCTCCATCCTGATTCAGCCTTTGGCGATTGGGATGCCGGAGGAGAAAGTCATTCCGATCATCTTACCCTCAATAAGACATCGTATCTGCATTTGAAGACCGGTTATACCTGGGCTGTTTCAGATGAGCCGGATGCCGATGCGGGGTATTATGACGGACACCTTGCCTTTGGAAAATCCATCTTCTTGACACCAGGGGCCAGAGAGGCTCTTGACCATGAATCGGACACCACCGCTGCGTTTGATACCTGGATCGATACCAAGCTCAAAATCCAATTTGAACAATATCCGTGGGTATCAGATGGCCCCGGCTATGTATTCATCAAGGCTGTCGGCT
Organism: Methylacidiphilales bacterium; assembly: GCA_021272315.1. Taxonomy (GTDB): domain Bacteria; phylum Verrucomicrobiota; class Verrucomicrobiia; order Methylacidiphilales; family UBA1321; genus JABDGH01. The sequence goes on from JAJSLI010000100.1 coordinate 11,812, forward strand.
GCGATAGTCCTGCCATCAAGGCTGGCCTCCATCCGGATCTTCAGATTTTTTCCGTTAACGGCACCCGAATTGAGACATTGGATGAGCTAAAGGCCAGATTGGCTAAGACTGCTCCTGGAGCACAGGTTGAATTTGAAGTGGGTGACCCCGAAAAGAAGTGGAAGTTCAAACTTCCCGTCAATTAGCCTCACTTGGCAGATAGGGGGATTAGCGCGTGTGCCCTATTGGGCAGCGGCTGGATTGTCGATTTTATTTTGAATCGTTAATCCGCCTGCCTTCTTTACTGACGCGTCTCAAATAAGCTTCCCTAGACTGCTTCCCAAGGCATTTTTTGCACCTCGCTCTTTTCTGCCAAAAGCATAAAATCGACCTAATTTCACCACATCCGGCACACTTGCGGTGACCGGCTGGAATCGCTATCTTCGCTTTTACGAGAGGGGGGATCGGTTCTGAGAGCACAAAAAGCATGTCTGCGAAGAGGCCCTGAATCCCCTGGGTCTGGTGGGTTTGGAGACGCGCAGCGGGGCCGCGCCACGGCGCTCGAAATCCGGCGCTATCTCAACAAGATTTCCGGCCCACTTTTGGATCGCATCGATATTCACGTCGAGGTGCCCGCCGTGAAGCACGAGACGCTGCTGCGGCCCCACGCCGCTGAAACCTCTGCCGACATTCGTGCCCGCGTCATCAAGGCGCGACAGATCCAGCACGAACGGTTTGCTTCAAAACGTAAAGTCCGTTGCAACGCACAGATGAGTTCGAAGGATTTGAAGGCGTTCGTCCCGCTCGACAGCGAAAGCGAAAGCCTGCTGCGCATGGCGCTGAGCGAACTCAACCTGAGTGCGCGCGCCTACGACCGCATTCTCAAAGTCGCCCGCACCATCGCCGACCTCGCCGGCGCCGAAAAAGTCGACGCCACGCATCTCAGCGAAGCCATCCAGTACCGCACGCTGGATAGGCAAATCTGGGGTTAGTGGTTTTATCGGCAGGCCGCGAAAATCGGCGTTCATTCCATGAAAATCTGTCCACACTTTTCCCAGAGTTGATTAAGTCCGGGCAAGTACCATACTGGGATGCACGTTACCAAGAGGTGTCACTCCATTGAGGCCGCCCACTTGCCACGTCAACGGTTCGTTAGAACAATCCACCACCCATCCGCCATGATTCCACGAGAAATTGTCAGAGAAACGATTGCTTTTCGTCGGCCACCCTACGTCCCGTGGTCATTTCGCTTTACCCGGGAGGCAAGAGAGAAACTGGAGACACACTACGGGACAAAGGACATTGACCCCTTCGTGAAGAATCATCTCCTCGAATTGGGGAGCGATATCGGGTTCTTTGAGAATATCGGCACCGATCGGTATCGCGATGTCTTCGGGGTCACCTGGGACAGGTCCATCGACAAGGATATTGGAAATGTCACGGGGCAGGTGCTTCCGGAGCCGACCTTGAGAGGCTACCAATTCCCCAACCCTTTGGACTCGCGGTTCTTTGCCGACATCCCCGACCGGATCAAGCGCTATGCGGATCGCTACCGGGTCTTTTGCATTGGTTTTTCCCTGTTTGAACGCGCCTGGACCCTGCGCGGGCTGGAGCCTCTCTATATGGATTTCGTCGAAAATCCCGATTTTGTTCACGAATTATTGGAGGCCATCGCCGACTATGACATCGCCCAGGTGAAAAAAGCGCTCGAATACGATATCGACGCCGTCTATTTCGGGGACGACTGGGGACAACAGCACGGATTGCTCATGGGTTATGACCTGTGGAAGGAGTTTATTTTTCCGCGGCTGAAGAGAATGTATGGAACGGTAAGAGCAGCCGGGAAAACGGTCTTTATCCACTCCTGCGGCGATGTCGATGAGCTGTTCGATGATCTTATCTCCATCGGCCTGGGAGTATTCAACCCCTTTCAACCCGAAGTGATGGATATCGGGCAAATCATGTCACAATACCGTGGAAAGCTGGCGTTCTGGGGAGGGGTTTCCACCCAGCGCACCATGCCCTATGGCAGCGTCGAGGACGTGCGCGCGGAAGTCCGCCGGGTAAGTCTTCTTGGCCGGGACGGGGGATACATTCTTTCCCCCTCACACGCTCTCGAAGGCGATGTCCCCATCGAAAATCTCATCGCGTTGATTGAAGAGGCCCAGCGGGTTCCCTAACTTTATTCTCGTCGCAGCCGTTTTCGACTGATTCACTTCATTTTCAAGACATGCCGTAAGCGAGACTCCGGATGAACTTTCCCATTTTCAAACATGGCCTCGCCGCGGTTTTGGTTCTGATTTCCAGTTGGCCTCTCCATGCCATCGAGACCGCCCGCATCGACGACTCAACCGGCGCACCCCGCATCCTGATCGACGGCAAACCGGTCCGCGCGCGCATCTTCTTCGGCAATGCGGGCAGGGCCCCCTTGACGATCGGGCCGGAAGCGCAACAAATCTCCTTCGATTTTACGGCCCTCGGCACGGCAGCTGACGGTACCATGCATTTTCGCTTCGGACAGCAACCCGGCGAGGTTTACCTTGGCAACATTCACGTCGTCGACCTCGACACCCAGCAGGATGTCATTCCGCTCTCCAACTTCGAAGGTGGCATGGACGCGATCAACCGCGATTGGACGCACTGGCCGCAGGGTGCTCAAGACACGGTCGGTACCATCGGGGCTGCACCCGGCGCGGGACCCGACGGATCGACCGCGCTGCATATCACACTGCAAAATCCTCCCTCGGGCGCATGGCCCGACTTTCATCTTTATCACAATACCAATCTTTCTTTCGTCAAAGGCCATCATTATCACGTCAGTTTCTGGGTGCGGTCTGACGCCAATCGCAGCCTGACCGTCGCCTTTTATCAACCCGGCAATCCCTTCATCTTCCTCGGCGGCACCGATGTCTTTACGTCCCAGATCAAAATGGCGGCCGCGGCCGGAGCGCCGTTCGTCAGTTTCGGCCTGGATGCTCCCTGGCCTCCCCCCGGAACTCCTCCCGACTGGGGAGGCATCGACGGCGCCTTCGAGCAGATTCTTGCCGCGAACCCGAACGCGCTTATTATTCCCCGCGTCACCGTGTGGCCACCCAAGTGGTGGATCCAGGCGCATCCCGACGATATCATGGTTTGGGATGGATATGACCCGGCCAATGACACGAACCCGGGCAATGCCGCCTCGCCCCTGTATCGCCACGATGCCGCCGAGGCCTTGACCGCGCTTATCACCCATTGCGAGGAAAAATACGGCAGCCACATCGCCGGGTATCATGTCGCCGGACAAAGTTCCGCCGAATGGTTTTACTGCGGAACCTGGGCCAAGCCCCTGAACGGCTATGCCAAGGCCGACCTGATCGCATGGCAAAAGTGGCTCCAGGCGCGCTATTCGAGCGATGAAGCGTTGCAGGCCGCGTGGCACCAACCCGGAGCAACGCTCGCTTCCGCCCAGGTCCCGACACCGGAAGCGCGCCGGGCCGCCCCAGCCGGGGTGTTTCGCGATCCGGCCACGGAACAACCGATCATCGATTTCACCGAATTTCAGCAGCAAATGATGGCCGACTGCATTTGCGAACTGGCGCACGCGGCGAGGCAGGCCTCGCATGGCCGCAAGCTGGTTCTTTTCTTCTACGGTTATGTTTTCGAATTTGCCTATGTTCAGAACGGTCCCGGCATTTCGGGCCATTATGCTCTGCGGCAGGTTTTGCAGTCGCCCGACATCGATATCCTCTGCTCGCCCCTCTCGTATACCGATCGCGGGCTCGACGGCAGCGCGCCGATCATGACGCCCGCCGAAAGCATCGCCCTGGCCGGAAAAATGTATCTCGTGGAAGACGACACTTCCACCTATCTCGCGATGGGCAGTTTTGCCGGAGTCGATCAGGGCCTCAAGACGGTCGAAGACAGCCGGCAAACCCTCCTGCGCAATACCGCCGAATGCGCCCTGCGTAATTTCGCCACCTGGTGGATGGATTTGGGCGGGAACGGCTGGTTCAATGATCCTCGTCTCTGGCAGGAGATGGCGCGGCTGAACGCGCTCGACCAACCACTGCTCGATCATCCCACGCCCTATTGTCCCGAAGTCGCCGCCGTCATCGATCCGGACAGCATGATGCGCGTGGCTTCCTGGGGCAGCAACGTAACTGGACCGGGAGTCTCGGCCGCGCGCGTCGCTCTCGGCCGACTCGGCGCGCCCTATGGCCAGTATCTGCTGGATGACGTTATCGCCGGACGGGTGAAGGCGAAGCTCTATGTCTTTCTCGCGGCCTGGCATTTGTCGCCGGAACAGCGCCAAAAGCTTCTTGCCGCCACCCGCGGCAGTACCTGCATCTGGTGCTATGCCCCCGGTTATCAGGAAGGGGACCACACCTCGCTCGACGCGATGCGCGAACTGACCGGCTTTACCCTGAAAATGATTTCGGGCGTAAACGCATGGGCCGAGCCAACCGCGCTGGGCTCGCAGTCCAGCCTGCCTCCTTTCGGCCTGAAACAAACCGTCGAGCCTCTTTTTGCCGCGACCGACGCGGGCACCGATGAAAGCCTGGCGGCTTATTCCGATGGCTCGACCGCAGTGGCCGTGCGCACCACCAACATGGGGACTTCGATTTTTACCGGTCCCCCGGGATTGACCCCCGGCTTGCTCCGCTTCGCCGCCCGACTGGCGAAGGTCCATCTTTACACGCAGACCGACTGCACGGTCTTTGCGAACGGCCCTTACCTGGTCCTTCATTCGCTGCGGGAAGGCCCCCTTCAGATCGACACCGGCCGATCCTCGCCCATTCACGATGTGCTGACTGGTGAAACGTTGGGTAACGGCCCTCAATTGTCCTTACCGCTCAAAAACGGTGAGACTCGCGTTTTGGAGATCGGGCAAGTTCAATAATGCCATTTTAGCAAACGGGCCCTCCAATCAGTCGCACGGGACGCGCTCAGCTCCCTTTTTTATGGATTCTCCAAAACGCCCCGACGCTTCGTTCCCGCAAATGGTGAGTTACGGCATTGGCGAATGCGCGAATTCCCTGGTAATGAACGGCATTTTTGGATTCGCCATGCTGTTTTACACCAAAGCGCTGGGACTCCAGCCCGAATGGGCCGGCCTTGCCATGTCCGTGTCAATTTTTTGGGAGGCCTTCACGGAGCCGGTGATGGGCCACATCAGCGATAATACCCGCAGCCGCTGGGGCCGGCGGCATCCCTATATGATCGTTGGAGGCGCGTTGATGGCACTCTGTTCCTATTTGATCTGGGCCGTGCCGGTGGAGTTCCGCACCAGCCAGATGTCGATTTTTTGGTATCTGGTATCTGTGAATCTACTCCTGCGCACGGGGCTGACGCTGTTCTGCATTCCCTACGGGGCGCTGGGCTTCGAGATGTGTAATGACTACCACGGCCGATCCAAGCTTCAGGGAACTCGAAGCATTATAAATATGATTGCAAATTTTGCCGGGCCGGCCATGGCCTGGACATTCTTTTTCGAAGATAAAGACGGTGTGCAGGCGACCACCGTGGCCGCGAATTACTTGAGAATGGGAAGCGCCTTCGCGGTGGCCACGGCGATCAGCGTGTGCATTGTCGTCATACTTACCTTTCACTGGCATGAGGATACCCGGCAGGCCCCGAGCCGTATCGAGGGCGGGGGCATCGGCGGTTTTTTGCGGGACATGAAGCAAATTATTCTCGATCCCTACCCGCGCTGGGTATTCGTCTTCATCGTCATCATCACCCTCGCGACGGGGCTGGTCGGCTTCCTGCAGATTTTTGTGTATGACGATTTCATGCGGTTTCCAGCGGTGGAAAAATCCATTGCCCACGGGGGTACGATGGCGGGCTTTGCCCTGGGATCGGCCTTGGCCATCGGGTTGTCCAAGCGCTTCGATAGAAGGGGCACCGTGTTCTTCGGCTGTCTGGTAAGTGCTTGCTGTAATATTATACTCGCCGTGCTTTTCCTCACGGGTTGGGTCGCGACAAACGCCGTCTGGCATTGGGGCGCCTTTCCTATTCCCGCGGCCTTGATTCTTTTTGTCATTTTCAATACCGGCTACTGGATGGGTATCGGTATCTTGGGGCCGATGTTGGCGGCCATGGTGTCCGATATCGCGGAGATTCATTTGCTCCAGACCGGAGAAAATAAGGACGGCGGCTATGCTGCTGTCAGTAGTTTGGCGGGTCGCGTGGCCTCGTCTTTCAGCTTTATTGTAATGGGTTGGTCCTTGAATTGGATTGGTTACAAGGTTCCCACCGGGGCGGGGAAGGTGGTCCAAACGGGGCAGGCCCTGTGGAATTTGGGAATGGTCACATTCGTCATTGGCGCGGTCATAGCCGCTCTCGCTTCACTGGCTATTTGGAAATACCCGGTCAACAAAAAGTTCCTGGAAGATATGCGGGCTGGTTCGCCTAAGAGTGCGTCTGGAAAGTAGGCGCAGTTTAAACGCAATCGCCCGATCAGAAATGAATTCGGATGGGATATGTTTATGCTCTTTTAGGACATGGCTACTGCCATGAGTACGACTTATGATTCGCTGTGCTTATTCCATTGGATACTTATAATTCCATGTTCGATCCACGATCATGAAAACCGTGACAACACTGACGGGACAGGAACGCGTGGACCGATGTTTCGCCCGCAGGGAGCATGACCGGTTTCCGCGGTATGAATCCTTTTGGCCGGAAACCATTGAGCGCTGGCAGAACGAGGGATTGATTGGAGATCACGAGACGGTGCTCAATTTTTTGGAAGGCGACTTTCAAGGCCTGTGCTGGATTTGGCCCAAAGCCATTCCCACGCAAAACGAGATCGTCCAAATGGATGAAAAAACCCGCGTGGTTCGGGACGGCAACGGGAAACTCGTCCGCTACTGGCGCGGCAAAAGCGGAACGCCCGAACATCTTGGGTTTGACTGCGACAGCCGCGAAAAGTGGGAGAAAATTTACAAGCCTTCCCTCCTCAACAGCGGCTTGCAGGTGGATCCCGAGGCCGTTTGGCGAAGCTACGTTCAAGGACGCAAGCTTGGGCGCTGGTGTCACCTGACCGGGGCGGAAGTCTTCGAGGAACTCCGTGACCTCCTGGGAGACATCAACGGCTTGATCGCAATGGCGGAAGAGCCCGAGTGGGTGGAGGACATCGCGGCGACGTTCACCAACGTTCTCCTGCGTAATTTCGACGCCTGCATGGCAACGGGTATCCAGCCTGACGGACTCTGGATTTATGGCGACATGGCCTATAACCACGCCACCATGTGCTCGCCGCAGATGTACCGGGACATTGTCTGGCCCTGTCACAAGCGGCTGGCCGACTGGGCGCATGCCCATGGCATGAAATTTATTTACCACACCGATGGCGACGTGAACCGGGTCCTCGATCTCTATATTGAAGCGGGCGTTGACGCCCTCCAGCCCCTCGAGTGCAAAGCCGGGATGGATATCCGGAACCTGCTGCCCAAGTATGGGGACCGCCTCTGCTTTTTCGGCAACATCGACGTCATGAAAATGATTCCGAACGATCTTGACCTCATTGAGGAGGAAATTGTTTCAAAATTTGCCATAGCCAAAAAAACGGGGAGCTATATCTACCACTCGGATCACTCTGTCCCGCCGCAAGTCTCCTGGAAAACCTATCAAGCCATCATCGAGTTGATTAAAAGGCACGGGACCTACGACTAACTCGCGAAGAAACGGCCACCGAGTCAAAAGGCCTATCCGTCGTCTTAACACGAAATTACCGGGCGGATGGCCGGCGTAAATCGTGAGGATTGATCTCCTTAAATCCGCATTTTGAACTTTGATTACGGCCTTGTGGGTGATTCTCTGGGAGAATGCGCCCTGCAACGCCACTTCCCCGGAGCGTTGTGAGTGCGCGGCGGCGGAGACGCCATACCTGCGTCTTGAAGGGAGGCTTATGGCTGCTCTTCCTTGCCTCCATCGGCTTAAGGATCGGCCATTATGCCAGTCCCTACCGGCTGGACTACGTAAACGATATCGAGGCGCACATGATTTATATCCACTATGTCCGCGATCATTGGGCCGCGCCGCCCGTGAGCGACGCTTTTGAGTTTCCGCAGGAGCCCGCCTACTACTGGCTGGCTGCGCCGTTCTATAATCCGGCCTTGGATGAGGCGGAAAACCAGACGGGCATCGCGAGGGTGGGGCTGGTGATTTCCCTGGCGGGATTGGGCCTGTTGTTTGGCTCGCTGCGGTATCTTTCGTCCTGGCTCGCGCGTTACGGGTTACTGATTTTCATGGGCCTGACGCCCGCGTTTGTTTTGCGTTCGGATGGCGTGGGCACCGACTGCCTGGCCGCCTTTTTCGGCATATTCTATTTCTTCTGTCTACAACGGTTGAACCGGAACCCGGACAAAACCGGCCGTTTCTGGTGGGCGGTGACGGGTTTCATGCTCGAGCTGTTCACCAAGCTCAACGGGGTGGTGCTGGTGCTCTCGCTACCGTGGCTTTTCTGGCGGTCGTCGCGGGGCGGTGTCTTTACAAAAAAAACGGCGCGGCGCGCGGGCCTCGCGGGCGCGTTGATCGTCATCTGGCTGGGGCTGTTTTTACATCGCGCCTGGGTCCCGGAGGAAAAGAAATTTCTTCTCTCGAAATGGGCGCCTTTTTGCGCGCAGGTGATCGACGGGGACCTTTTCGAGTACGCGCTTCATTTCGACCTGCCGAATCTGATCGCCGCGGGCCAGACCTCGATATACGGAAGCAAAGTCCCGCAGTATGACGCCGCGGTGGACAAGGTCCGGTTTTCCTATCCGACCTGGGTTTTTGGCAACATGCTGATCGGCGACTGGGACTACAATGTCAGCCCGCGGCTGCTGGGCGCGACCCGTTGCGTAATCATTTTCGGCACGATCTTTCCGTTTGGATTCATCCTTTTCACCGCGGTGGCGCTGTTGGGGCGCCCGATTACGCGGGAAGCAGGATTTTCCCCGCTGAACAAGACGGCGCTGGCCTTGGTCGTGGGGATGGCGGGCCTTTCCCTCTACTTCACCCTGACCCGGCCCACCGTTTGCTGCGCCGATTACCGTCTGCAGGCGGTGACGTCGGCTTGGGCGGGCTGGTGTTTCTGCCGGGGCCTGACGGTCTTCCCTCGCGGCGGGGCGCTGCGCATGCTGGCGATTGTCTTTCTGGCCGGCTACACCGTTTCGTGCCTTTCGCTTTATTATATTCTCCATCACACGCCGAATATCCCCGGCACGTTTTGGTGAAGGTTCCGTCCGCGTGCTCCGCTGTTGGGAAACAGGCCGGGTTGGCGTGCGCTTTTTATTTTTGCCGAAGGTGCCTTGCCCCTTCCCCGCTTCTTCACTTTGGCCTTGCGAGGAAAGGTGAATTGCCCTTAAATAATTTTCAAATCAAGGTGTTCCCGCCCTCTGTGCTTTATTAAAAGCCAAGTATCAGGCGGTTCAGGGTACCCATGAGAACTTTTCTTTTGCTTTTGGCCTTGGGGTTCCTCCCGGTCCTGGCTGAGGATTGGACGGCGACCGATGGCACCGTTTACAAAGACGTCCAGCTCGTCAAGCTGAACACGGATTCCATAACGATTACCGATTCGGAAGGCAACGCCACAATTCCTTTTTCCGTTCTTCCTCCCGCCTTGCAAAAAAGATTCGGCTACGTCCCTCCCCTCGATCGCATGAAGGTGGTCGCCTCCTGGACTTCGATTACCACGGCCTACGGGAAGGTCATTCCGATCACGAAAGTGACCGAGGTTGACGCTCATTCCGTGCATTACGAAACCGCCAATGGGGCCGGATCGGTCGAGATTGCCGATTTGCCGGACGATGTTCAAAAATCGTTGGGTTATGATCCTGACGCCGCCGCGAAGGCCGTGGCCGATGAAAAGGCAAGGGAAGCCGCGACCGATGCGATGATCGCCCAGGTGACAGCTGTCGATAAGGCGGCAAAAAAACTGGCCGACGAGAACGGGCAAAACACGACGCCTGATTCCACGAATTCCTCCCCATCTGCGACCCTTCAATCCCAGATAACCTCCTTACAGAACCAAATAGCAATACTCCAAACAGACGCACAGACGCAAGACGCGGAGGAGTTGGCCGCCTACAATTCCACGTCCAACATCTTTTATAATTCGCAAGGCCAACTGGAGCATCGCCAAGCGTTGGGGATCAGCCAGCAGGCCCATGATGACCGCGCGCAAATCCAGGCGTTACAATCGCAAATTGACGAGCTTCAAGCCCGATTAAAAAAGTTATTATCCATGTAAGTCGGGCATTAAATCGGGACAAGGCCAACGGTCGTTTGAGGCAGCTGCGCACAGAAACAGCGTGACGTCATTCCATGCGACCTGCACCTGTCAACGGATGAGAGGAACATCAGTCACTGGAGACAGCGGCGGCCACCCCTTTGGCCATCGGCCGCCAGAAGTCTCGTCGTCGGCGATCATTTCGCCCTTATCTCCGCTCGCGAGGCGTGATCCAGAGATGGACGATTTGATGTTTGCGCAGGACGGTGAGGCGGGATCTCCGGTTCGGCTCGCGCAGGACGAGAAGACGGTGCAGCTCATGAATCGAGCGCAATTCCTCGTGGTCCAGCCAGATGAGGATGTCGTTGACCTCCAGACCGGCCTCGGCGGCGGCAGAGTCTTTCTCGATGGTGTGAACGAGGATGCCGGAACGCTGGCGCAGGTTATGGAAGCGGGCGACCCGCTCGTGGATGGGAACATCCTGGCCGGCGACCCCGATGTAACCGCGCCGGATGCGTCCCTCCTTGATCAGCCAACTGGCGACAAATTCAGCGGTCTTGCTGCCGATGGCGAAAGAAATTCCCTGCGCCGCCGGGATGACGGCGGTGTTGACGCCGATGACCCTTCCCCGCGTGTCGAGCAGGGGGCCGCCCGAGTTGCCGGGATTGAGCGCGGCATCGGTTTGCAGGACGTTGTCAATCAGCCGCCCGGTGCGGGCGGGGAAGGTGCGCCCGAGGGCGCTGACGATTCCGGCGGTGACGGTATTGTCGAGGCCGAGGGGATTGCCGATGGCGACGGCAATCTGGCCGACGGCGATTTTCCCCGAATCGGCAAAATGGAGGTGGTGCAAATCGGGCTGGTTGATGCGCAGGACCGCGAGGTCGGTATCGGGATCATCCCCGATGATTTCGGCGGGAGACTCCCGGCCATCGGGCGTTTGCGTCCACACTTCGTCCGTGCCGTGAACGACGTGGCTGTTGGTCATGACATAGCCGTCCGGGGTGATGAGGAAGCCCGATCCGGTGCCTCCCCCGGCCCTCTTGGCCGACCTGGCCTGGATATGGACGACGGCGGGACCGGCCTGCCGGACGGTCGAGGTCACGGCCTGGGAATAGGCGTCGAGGAGGTCCGCGTCAGACACGGGCGGGGCTGGCCTGGACGCCGGGGCGGTCAAGGTATCGCTTAGGTACTGAACTTTCATGAGTCAGACTACAACGATGCAAGCCAATTGCAAGTGGAGGACAATGATTGCAGAATGGAGAGCCCGGATTAGATTTCCAAAAACCAGCCATGACCCCTTCCCCCCAATTCCCGGAAGAGCAATCCGCCGACGGCGCCTTTGAACGTCAGGAGGACGCTTTTCGCGATTGGATTTCCACCGACGGTTCCACGCCCTACACGGTGGAAGCGGGCCGGTATCATCTCTACGTTTGCCTGGCGTGTCCCTGGGCCAGCCGGACCTTGATCGTGCGAAATCTCAAGGGACTCGACCAAGCCATCGGCGTGACCATGGCCGACCCTATTCGCGATGAGCGGGGCTGGGCTTTTCGCGACGGCCCGGGCTACACCCGCGATCCGATCAACGGCTTTTCCTTTTTGAGCGAGGCGTACGAGGCCACTGAACCCGGTTTCAAAGGCCGCGTGACCGTGCCCGTGCTCTGGGACAGACAGACGCGCCGGATCGTCAATAATTCCGAGGACGACATTTGCCGGATGTTCAACGATGCCTTTGCCTCCTTGAGCAAGGGCAAGGTCGATCTTTTCCCGAAGGATATTGAAGTCGAACAGGCCAGGCTCGCGGCGTTCATTTACGAGAAGGTGAATAATGGCGTTTATCAAGCCGGTTTTGCCACTTCCCAAATAAGTTATGAAACGGCGGCGCGCGAACTTTTCGCCGCGCTGGACGATCTCGAGTCCCGCCTTGGCCGACAGCGCTACTTGTTTGGGAACCGGATCGTGGAGGCCGATTGGCGGCTCTTTTGCACCCTGGTCCGCTTTGATGCGGTCTATCACGGCCATTTTAAATGCAACGTGCGGCGCATTCTCGATTATCCCAACCTGCAGGGCTATCTGTTGGATCTTTACCAGCAGCCGGGCATAGCCGGGACGGTCAATTTCGACCACATCAAGCGTCATTATTACTTCACCCACGACGACATCAACCCGACCCGCATTGTTCCCATCGGCCCCGCGATGGACCTGACGAAGCCGCATGGCCGGGACCGTTTGTTCCCTGCCTGAGATGAATCCATCACCTCATGCCTGGTGGGACTTGGGCTATTACGGCGTTTTTGGCTGCGTCTTTCTCGAGCAGTTGGGCGTACCTATCCCGGCTTTTCCAGCCCTGCTGGCGGCGGGGGCGCTGGTCGCCTCGGGCGAACTCAATCTGCCAACCTGTCTTCTGACCGCCGTCCTAGCCGCCTTGCCGGCCGATCTGATTTGGTACGGCATAGGAAAAATTCGGGGCGGGGCGGTGTTGAACTTGATGTGCCGTCTTTCGTGGAAGCCCGATACCTGCGTCAGCAAAACCAAAATTCTCTTTTTAGAGCACGGCACCAAGACGCTGATCTTTTCCAAGTTCATTCCCGGGCTGAGCACGCTAGCCCCGCCGCTCGCGGGGATGGCGCGAGTCCCGCTGACCCGCTTTGTGGCCTACGACGGGCTCGGCTCGGCCCTCTGGGCTCTCGTTCCGCTGATCGCGGGAGCCTACCTGCAAAAAAGCTTCATCACGCTGCAATCGCAGATGGAGGCCTTCAAGGGCTGGCTGCCCTGGCTTTGCGGCGCGGCCATCATCGCGGTGCTGGTCTGGCGCTACCTGAACCGGCGTTTCTACACCCGGGAACTCGCCCAGGGTTTGCTGGCGGGGATCAACGTGGCTGATCTCAAGAACCGTCTGGATGGGGACGAGGATCTGACGGTGATCGATGTCCGGGACGAGCTTAGCGCCCGATCCAAGGCGGTGATGCTGCCCAAGGCTCGCTGGATTCCCTACACCCTTCTGCCGGACCGGCTGGAGGAACTGGCCCTGGACAAGCCGATCGTGGTTTACTGCGATTGCCCGAAAGACCAGGCTGCGGTCGCCATGGCGGACCTGCTGCGTGAACGCGGCGGGAAAGACGTCCGGCCTCTCCTGGGTGGGCTGGAGGCATGGATGAACCAAGGCTGGTCAACCCTTGAGTGGAAGCCGGAATGAATTTAGATTTGGAATGCTATGCGTTACCTGGTCACCGCGCGGGTTAAACGGGGAAAGGAGGCCGAGCTTCTTCGGGCCATCGAAGAAGGCACCCTGGGGGCCGGTTCTGTCGCGGGGAAGGAGTATTTGCGGAACATGGAGAATGCCCGGGTCTACGACGACGGCCGGATCAAGTGGGTCGAGGTTTGCTTCTGCGACACGCCGCTCGCCGAAGAACGCAAATACTGGGAGGCCTTTTTCGAACTCGACAGCGTGCGGGATGCTCTCAGCCGAAAATGTTGCCGGGATTTGACGGGAGAAGAGCCGTGGGCCTGCAGCGAATGCGATCACACGGACAAACTGGAAACGAAGCTGGCCGGAGAGGGTCACACTTTCCTCGACACGTTGCGGGCCCGCCACCGGGCCGGTGCGCCGAAGTGAGAGGGACGTATACCAATTACAGTCCCTCGGGCCAGGTGCGGGTGGCTTCGAGCAATTGGCCGGTCTCCAGCAGGCTCTTCAGGCTGGACAGGATCAGCGGCCAGCCTTGCGCTACGGCTTCGATGAGTTTCGATTCCGGCATGTCGCTTTCATGGATGATCATGAGCTTGACCATGTCCCCCTGCTGCTCGATCTCATAAGTCATGCGCGAAGGTGCCTCGCCCCGCAACTCGGGCTTGAACTCATTGCGCCACGTCAATACGAGCCGCCGGGGCGGATCGATCTCGAGGACCTCCCCGCTGTCGCCGATGCGTCCATCGGGAATCATCAAGCGCCACGGTGCGCCCTTCTTCCAAGCGCAGTCCTGCCAGGTTCCCATCCAGAACCGGCGCGTGACTTCGGGTTCGATCAGCGCGCGCCAGAGTTTTTCCGACGTCGTGCGGATGTAGGTGACATAAACGAATTTTGATTTGTCCATGTTCTTCCCATCCTTTCTTCGAGACCCTTTTTCAGTTCGCTCAGCGACCTGAGGCAACGGCGTTCCAGAAACTCATTTCAACCATCGGCAAATTTTTCCTGAAGGCAGCGAAAGCTGATGGCCAAGCTCTCAAAGGGATCGCCCGGGCAGACGTCCTGCTCGACGATGAACCACTGGCAACCGGAAGCCTCGGCGGCGGTGATAATTTCAGGCCAGTCGAGATTGCCCCGGCCAATCTCGGCGAAGTAGGGCTTGCCGTCGGCTCCGACGCCGTAGTCCTTTAAATGAAGCAGGGGGAGCCGTCCCTTGAGCCTGCGGCACCAAGCCGCCGGGTCGCCGCCGCCAGCCTGGACCCAGTAGGTGTCGATCTCACCCTGGAGGTGGCGGGGGTTGGTTGCGGCGTACATGAATTCAAGCACCGTACGCCCCTGGTAATGCGCGAATTCGTGGGCGTGGTTGTGATAGGTGAGCACCTGTCCAGCCTTGGCCATGGCTGCGCCTGCGACGTCGAGTTTGTTCGCCAGGGTTTCGATATGATCCGGCTTCTGAAAATCAATCCCCGCCGGATAGGGGTAGGCCGTATACCGGCACCCGAGCTTGTGCAACCGCTCAATGACTTTTGCGGTGTCGTCCAGGATGAGATTTCCCGGTTCGTGCGTGGCGCAACAGGTGAGACCCTCGTTGTCGAGTATCCTGACCAATTCGGTTTCGTCGATCGGTCCCATGCCGCTGACTTGGACGGCTTGGTAGCCGATGGCCCGGACTTTTTTCAAGGTCTCGGCGACTTCGGCCGGGGTTTTGAGATGGTCCCGCAGGGTATAGAGCTGGGCGGCGACTTGGCTGATCTTCATGGAGGTTTTTTTAACTAAGATGACGCGCCTGGGCTTGGGCGCGAAGACACAATTCCGCCGCCTTGAAGGCATGGCGTTGCGACATCGCGTTCTCGGTCCGGTTCAGGCAATCAAGAATGAGCTGCCCGAAGAACGGGAAGCCAACCTTGCCGGCCAGGGAGAGGTTCTTTTCCCCCTCGGCGTTGACCAGGAAGAGCTGGTCGCCACCGGATTCGCGGGCGACATCGATATATTTGCGCAACTCGATGTAGCCCTTCGTGCCCAGGATCACGGTGCGACCGTCGCCCCAGGCGCGAAGCCCGTCGGGCGTAAACCAGTCGACGCGGAAATGATTGGTTGCGCCGTTGTCGGCGACAAGGTTGGCGTGGCCGTAATCCTCCAGTTCCGGATGGGCGGGGTTCGCGTAATTGGCAACGACCGATTCGGTTACCGTCGCGTCCTGTGCGCCGGAAAAGAAAAGAAATTGCTCAATTTGGTGGCTGCCGATATCGCAGAGAATACCGCCGTATTTCGCCCGCTCGAAAAACCAGGCGGGACGGGACGAAATATTGAGCCGGTGCGGACCGAGACCGATCACCTGGACCACCCGTCCAATCGCGCCGCCCGCGATTAACTCCCCGGCAAAGACGGCGCATTCGACGTGGAGCCGCTCGCTGTAATAGACCATATATTTCCGGCCCGTCCGCGCGACCGTCGCGCGCGCCTTCTCCAACTGATCAAGCGAGGTGAACGGAGTCTTGTCGCTGAAGTAATCCTTGCCCGCCTCCATGACGCGAATGCCTAGTGGACCCCGATCGCAGGGGACGGCGGCCGCCGCGACGAGACGGATATCCGGATCGTCGAGGATATGTTCCAGAGACCCAATCGGTTTGGCCTGTGGAAATTTTTTCACAAAGGCGGCGACTTTTTCAGGATCGGGATCATGGACGTAACGGAGCGTTCCGCCCGCCTCAATCAATCCGTTGCATTGACCGTAGATGTGGCCGTGATCGAGAGCCACCGCGGCGAAGGCAAATTCGCCCGCCTTAACCACGGGAGCCGCTTTGCCTTGCGGGGCATAACTCATTCCATCGGAGTTTGACATATTTTTAGGTGTTGAAGGATTTGGAGAAATCGGACACGACAGACGCGGTAACCGGGACCGGTTTCGGTTTTGATTCCGCAATTTTGCGCCGCAGCCAGGTCTTGTAACGCGCGCCATCAAGCGGCAGTTCGATGGTCCGATTCTTGGCAGCAGAGAGAAGCATGGCGTTGGTCAGTTCCACGGAATTAAGCCCTTCCGCCGCCGGGGCAATCAGCGGTTTCCCCTCCAGGATCGCCTCGGCAAAATTTTGCAGGACGGCGACATGCTGCCCACCATGGCCTGAGACGGGAATGACTTTTTCGGTGGTTTTGGGCAAGGTGTATCCATCCTTTGAGGCGCGCGAATACTCGCTCATGGGAACTTCGTTCTCGGTAAAGATGAGCCGGTCGTTTTCCATGACCAGCCGCCCGTTTTCCGCGGTGACTTCAAGGCGGTTGGTGCCCGGAGCTTCGCCGGTTGAGGTAACAAAGGTGGCGGTGGTTCCATCGGCATACTCCATGTAGGCCGTGACGTCATCCTCGACCTCGATATCGTGGTAGCGGCCATAGCTGCAGAAGGCCCGCACACGCTGTGGCCGGCCGAATATCCAGGTAAAGAGGTCCAGATTGTGCGGACATTGGTTCAGAAGGACGCCGCCGCCTTCGCCCTGCCAGGTGGCCCGCCAGCTCCCCGAGGCGTAATAGGCGAAGGAGCGAAACCAATTGGTGATGATCCAGTTAATCCGGCGAATCGGGCCCAAGGCTCCGCCACGCACCATCTCGCGAATGGCGATATAATAGGGATCCGTGCGCTGGTTGAACATCACGGCAAAGACCTGTTTCGGGTTCGTGTGGGAGGCGATGAGCCGTTCCGCGTCCAGTTTGTGGACCGAAATTGGTTTTTCCACCAAGACATGGAGACCGGCTTTAAGGGCGGCGATGCCAATGGGGGTGTGCGGAAAGTGGGGCGTGGCGATGACAACGGCGTCGACGGTTCCGGAAGCAATCATTTTCCTGAACGTCGGAAAAAACCTGATTTCCGGAAACAGGGCGGCCTTGGCCGCGACAATATCGGCCACCGCGGTCAATTGCAGTCCGGGGACTTTGTTTTCGAGAATATTGCGGGCGTGAACGCTGCCCATGTTTCCAAGACCGATGACTCCAATTCGAACGTTTTTCATAAAGGATGGGGTAAGATGCTAATACCCACCCTAAAAATAGCCAAGAACACCTTCATTTTAGTTGTGGCTTAAGTGGCTATCCGAGGAAGCCAGATCCACGACATCTTCGGTCATCTTCTTCACGGGAGGTTTGTCAGGCAGGCAACTTCTGTTAGGTTGGTGGTGTCTTAAAAGGAGGCATCGACGAAATATGGCCCAGGCAATCATGGATCCCGAGGAGGTCCGGCGTTTTGTGGCAGAATTGAAACGGTTCAACGACGACACCCAGATGAAGGCATCCTCACTGCAAGCCCGGTTTGCCGCGCTGGGAACGACCTGGCAGGACCAGGACTTTGAAAAATTCGCCGAAGAGTTCATCTCCACCATGAAAGTCCTGCGCAAGTTCATGGAGACTTCGGAGAAGCACACGCCCTATCTGCTCCGCAAGGCGCAACGGATTGAACAATATCTGGACCAGCGCTAGAAAGCAGCCATGGCCATTCAAGCCAGAGTCACTTCGACGGATGCGCTCGAATCGTTTCGGGCCAAGCTCATTGTCTTCCTCCACAAGGCGCGCACAAGCGTGGACGACGCCACCGACGAGGTCCGCCGAATGCGCTCCTGGCTGCAACACGACCAGCCGATGCGCTGGGAGGGCGAAATCCGCCGGCGCGCCAAGACGCTGGAGCAAGCCCAGCACGAACTGCGCAACGCCCAGTTCGCGGGCAACCAGGAATCGGCGGTGCAGACCCGGCAGGCCGCCGTGAACCGGGCGCAACGGGCACTGACCGAGGCCGAGGATAAACTCCGTCGCGTCAAAAAGTGGAACCAGAATTTCGACAACACCGCCGATCCCATCGTCAAACAACTCGATAGTTTCCGCGGTTTCGTGACCGATGAACTGCCCAAAGCCGTCGCCCACCTGCGCAACGTGCAGAAGATCCTCGAAGCCTACGCCGAAACCGATGCTCCCGCTTCGGATTCCGCCGCCGCACCCGCTCCCGGCGAACAAGCCAAACCGGACGAAACCGCGCCGGCAACCGAGCCCCCCGTGACATGAGCGTCGCCGCCAATGCATCCAATCTGGCCCAGGCCGCCCGGGAGCTGGCCCATGAATGGGAGGAGACCAAATCGTGCTGGCACGACGTCAAAAGCCAGGATTTCGAGCAGGCCTACATCGACCCCCTGCCCGGCCAGGTGGAACGCGCCATCATGGTAATGGCGGAAATCGATCTCATTTTGAAAAAGATAAGGAGTGACTGTGAGTAAAGGGATCGATCTGTGCGTCAACCGGAGTCTCGAACTGCTCGGAAACCTCCGGCAGACCGCGGCGAAATTCGCCCAGCGGGAGGAGCAACTCGCCCGCGACCTCAAGAACCGCCGCTTCACCACGGAACGGCAGGCCCAACAGGCCATCTCCGAAGCTGAAGCCGGACTTGCCGCACAAACAGCCGCCGCCGAGGAACATTTTCGGACGGAGAAGAAGCGGGTGCAATCGATTTACGAAAGACGCCGCAACCGCGTGCAGAAGTACCGGACTGTCAATCTCCGGGACCTTCCCCGGCGCGCCCAGGAAGTGAAGCAGAGCTGGATCGGCAATCTTCAAATGAGGAATTACCAGGAACAGCGCAAGCTCACCGCGAACATGTCAGCAGCCGACGCGGTCTACAGCGGGTTCATCACCCAACTGGAAGCCCTGCGCGAGCTCCACAAGAACGCCCGCAAATCTTTCGGTGGTTACGGGTCGCTGCGGCGCCGACTGCGCGCCCGGCCCTCCGCCGCGCCCGCGATCGACTTGCCGCTCGAGGCCCAGATCGAGGAACTCCGCGGCCATATCGCGACCGCCCGGCAGCAACTCGACCAGTTTGACCAATTTGTGCTGCCCCGCTTTTTCCGCATCGCACGATTGCCCGTTCTTTTTCTGCTCAGCGCTGCCGGGGGAGCGGGCTTGGGCTGGTACCTCTCCCTCGGGAACAATCCCCACGCCTACTTCATTGCCGGCGGCGTCTCCGCCGCCGTTTTCATCGTGTTCTGGATCATTCATGCGGAAGGTTTGGGGAAAGCCCGAAAGATCGGAATCACCGCAGCGTCCGAAATTGTCGCCGCCCGCCACATCATCGAGGCCAACGACGTCACCAGCCCCGATTTTGTGGCCAGGGGCGACGCCAACCGCAAGGCCATCCAGGAGGAATATGAACGTGGTTACGCGGAAGTCCTGCAGCAATGGGGCCGGGCCGACGACGTCGAAGCCGAATTCGAACAGCGCACCCGCAACAAGATCGAAACACAAAGCGCCCGCATTTGTGAAAAAATCGACCGCATCCTCGGACCCAAACTGGAACGCCTCGAGGCCGAACACGCGGCCACCATCGCGTGGCTCAAGCAGGAAGCCTCAACCGGCCACGAGCAGCTTGTCCAGACCCAATCCGCCGGGGTCGCCAGTTTGACCGATAATGAAAAAATCCGCTGGGACGAGATCGAGACCGACTGGCAGAGGGAGATCACCCCGATCTACCGGGCCATTGAGGAAATGAACGCCGCGGGCGCCGCGATCTCCCCCGCGTGGAATGCCTCGCTGGTCGAAAACTGGGCGCCGCCCGTCAATTTTGCCGCGGCCGCAAAGTTCGGTCGGCTCGATCTCGACCTGACCCGGCAGCCCGGCGCCCTTCCAAAAAGTACGCGGCTGCCTCTTCCCGGCCCGGCGCAGGTGGCCCTTCCGGCGGCCCTCGCCTTTCCCTATCAAGGTTCGCTTCTCTTCGAGACCTCCGACTCGGGCGACGAGTCTGTCATCGGCACGCTGAACAACGTCATCCTGCGCCTTCTCTCGACCAATCCCCCGGGCAAGCTCAGCTTTACCATCATCGATCCCGTGCGGCTCGGGCAGAATTTCGCGGGGCTGATGTATCTTGGCGATTATCAGGAAAGTATCATCAACCGGCGCATCTGGACGCAGCGGGACCAGATCGAAGAGCGGCTGGCCGAGCTCGGCGAACACATCGAGAAGGTCATCCAGATGTAACTGCGCAACGAGTACGCCACCATCACCGAGTACAACCAGCAAGCCGGAAGCGTGGCGGAAAAATATCATTTCCTGGTCGTCGCCGACTTCCCGGCCAATTTCAGCGAGACCTCGGCCAAGCGGCTGCAAAGCATCGCCGCC
>JAJSLI010000044.1 GCA_021272315.1 Methylacidiphilales bacterium
CGTGGAACGATTCTTTGCCTGGCTCAACGGTTTTCGCCGCATCACCCAGCGCTTCGAGCGCTACGCCTTCATGTACGAGGCCCTGCTCCATCTCGCCTGTGCCTGGATTTGCCTCAGGAGACTTTTGCAATGAGTTCTAGATCAGTGCCGATTGAAATCGGCGACATGGATTTTTTTGCACGACAGATGAAAAGCCACGTCCTTTAGCTAAAATGGAGTGACCAACAAGCCGAAGAGTTAATGAAAGTACATCAGGGCTAGCCTTGGATTCAATTGTCGGAAGATGTAAGTTCCTGCAATGGCCCATGACCTCAATCAGTTGCAGGCGCTAGTCACAAATCCCAGCGAATCGTTATCAGTCGAGCTGAAGGGCTGGTTGAATCCCAAGACTGCGCAGCATGAAGCGAAGATCGCGAAGGCGCTCCTTGCCTTGCGCAATCAAAATGGCGGCACTTTGATCTTGGGCATCGATGGAAATACACTGTCGGTGGACGCCACAAACCCGAAACCAGCCGATGTGCGCCTTACCTACCATGCCGACGAGATTCAAATGATCGTGAGCCGGTACGCCTCGGACATTTTCCCGGTAGAAGTCCACTTCATCGAACATCAAGGGGAGACTTACCCCGTAATTTGTGTGCCAGCCGGGGTAAAAACGATCGTGGCCGCCAAGCAAAGCCTGCTGGACGGTGGCAAACTTCTTGTGAAGGAACATCAGGTTTATGTTCGGACCCTAAATTCCAATGGAACTGTCAGTACCAGTGAAGCGCGGCACGACGATTGGGAAGGAATACTGGAAATCTGCATGGATAACCGCGAAGCGGACGTGGCACGGTTTCTGAGGAGGTATTTTGGTGACCGCGATGTCAAATCGGCGCTTCAAGCGCTGGGGACATCCCTGGAGGATCGGCTTTTCAAACTGCAACAGGGTAGTTTCCAACGTTTCAATGCCATTGTTAACCATGCGGAGCAGCAGATCCCCACCAACGCTGGCTGGTGGGATGTGGCGGCAATTATTGAAGGCAAGGTTCCCGAACGGAGGTGCAATAGCGAATTCCGCAATTTAATTATTCGCAACAATCCCCGCTACACCGGCTGGCCGCTTTGGGTTGATGGCCAAGGAATCAAGTATGCCCGAGGGCAGGAATCGCCGGTTGATAACTTTTGGGAATGCGCCTTAGTCAAGCCACCAGTCGAAGGGATGGGCAATCTTGCTATAAGAAATATCGATTTTTGGCGAATATCCCCCATTGGAGAGATGTATGTGCTCAGGTTTTTAGAGGATGACCTATTACCAGTCGAACGCGGAGTCCCTCCGTTGACCGTACTCGATTTTGCGATTGTGACGTGGCGCACAACCGAAGCGCTACTGGTGCCCCTGGCTTTTGCCAAAGCCATGGGTTGTGACCCGGACGCTTGTTCAATCAATTACCGGTTCTCGTGGGCTCGGTTGAAAGATCGGGGGTTAACGTGTTGGTCGGACATGCGCCGGGCCATGTACTTTGGGAAAGCAGGACAAGAATCGATCCATACGCTGGTGAAGGTCCCCTTATCCGTCGCGCCAGCGGCCATCGCTCCTTATGTCCACCAAGTCGTGGTGCCTCTTTTTGAACTGTTTGGTGGTACTGAAATCAAGTTGTCGGTCATCACCTCGATTGTAGACGAGATGCTAAAGCGCAGATGAAACATACCCTTACGCTGCGGCCATTTTCTGAAATGGCACAATTTTCCGCTCGTATTCGCTGAGGCTCGGCAATTCCACGAGGGCATTCTTCGCGTAGGCGCGGTGCACGGCCTTGCTGTTGTGGCCAAGGGCCTGCTGGGCGAAGCGTTCGGGGTATCCCGCCTTCTTGGCCCGCTCGGCCCACGAATAGCGGTAGGAATGAAGCGTCACACCTTTGATTTCCAACCCGGTGCACCGCTGCTTGAACTCCGTAGCTCGGTCGGCAGCACGGACACTGCGGAGGTAGGGGAAAAGCGGCCCTGACTCGGGAAGCTCGCTCAGGATCGCGGCCACCTCATCGTCAAAGCGCATGATGGCAATGGAACCGGTCTTCTTGCGGGCGAAAGAAAGCACCTTGGTCTGCCAATCGATGTTTTCGGCATCGAGGAAAGCAATGTCTGACTGCGACGCGCCCAGGTGCCACGCCAGTTTGTAAAACATCTTCCGTTCGTGGTTCGGCTCGCGGGCAATGATCGCTTCGTGCTCGGCCTGGGTAATGGCCCGCTTCTGCTTGTACTTCACATTCGGCCAGCATTTCTTGGGAACGATGGGCCACGGCAGCCAGTTCATGTCCAAAGCGAAGTTGTGGAGCCGGCGCAAATAGACGTTCGTGGAAACCGTCCCTTCCTCCAGCGCACGCAAAATATGATCGGCCTTCGTTTCCAACAGGCAAACGTGCCGGATCGCGTCGAAAGCCTTGTCCTTGATCGCGGTCAGCCAACGGGCTTGGGTCTCGCCCTTCTTGAGCTTGGGGATTTCGTCCATGACGTGCTGCCATGTGCGGGTGTTGACGCCCGAATCACTGCCAGCAAGATACGCGCGTGCGATCTGGAGATTAAGCGCGGGCTGACGTAAGGCCTGGTTCTTGGCCAAGACGACTTGCTCGGCTTCGTCGCGGCTGCATGCGCCCAGGCTGGTGCGCTTGCCGGTCGATCCATCGACGCAATAGAAGGCTCCTCCCCGGCTGCCACGGGAGATAAGGCGGTAACGATTTTTCATGCGGTTGTCCTTGCAACCGCGATGATGAACGAGGTCGATCCCGTGGCGTTACGGAGTGATGGGAGAGTTTAGTCTCATAATCCCCGAAACTGACGGAGTCGAATTATTGGTGTCCGTTTTGGTGTCCATTTTGGACCCCTTGTCTCTCAAGTCCTTGCTGCACTCACAGTTCGGAAGAGAGGCGAGGGTCGGAATCGCTGTTCGTAGTCTCGGATTTTAATGATTTTAAGGCCTGTTTGAGAGGATGCTCAAGTATAATCGCACCTGCTCGGCGTATGCTTTCGTATACTTTTTAGACACACTTTTAGACACACTTTTACCTCGTTAAGTGAGTTTCACGACGGCGGGAAAATAGCTGCCGTAACGCTGGCGCGGATCATACGTGGCCCGGTCGTAGCCAATCGTGCCACACGGATGCTGCCACGCTTTGCGGGCGTTGTTCCAATGGAAGCCAAGCTCGGCCAAAATGCGGGTCACTTGTGCGGGCTGCCTGCCCGCAAACTGAATCCAGACCCATTTACCGACGACTTCGGCCAGTTCAAAAAACTTCGGCGTCTCGTGCTCAAGCAAAGCCAGAAGCTTTGCAGTTTCAAGCGAGCGATTCGCCCGGCGGCGACCGAAATCAATCGGCTTGCGGTTCGTGCTGCTAAGTGGTTCGGGACGGCTCAGGAGCCCTGATTTTGAATTTTTCTCTGTGTTCGTTTTCATGGTCTTTTTTTTACTGCTCTCTCGGTTCGGTTTCGGTCTATCGCCCTTCACGAAAAAGACTGCGGAGCAGGGCGGCGCGTGGGAGTAGTCTTCAGAGGGCACCACGTTCAGGCCCCCTGCGAAAGCGGGCTGGTGAGGGCGATAACCGCAAACCCGAGGAGAGCGAAAACGACCTGAAAGCAAAGAGAGGTGCACCGCACCTCAACCGCCTGTCTCCGACCGGGGCCGCGCGTAGGTGTAGTGGAGCAAAGCGCAATGGAGCGGAGCGCGGACTGCGGTTAGGAGTCAGGCTCTGTCATCCGGGGGCATGAAGCGGTCTTGCTTTGTCACTGGTTCCCAAAGCGAGACGGCGTCATGCCGGGCGCAGTCGAGGGCGTTGCGGGACACTTCCCGCTGGAATGGGTAGCGCCGTACAAAGAAGGCGCGAGGGAAAGGCGTTTCCCTAACGAAATGTGATGGCCGTGTATGCTGCGTTGGCTTAAAGATACCGTTATGAAGAGGATGATCTTGCTCCTCGCTTTGCTACTCCCGGCTCCGTTTTGTTCCGCGCAAATCTTGATTCAGCCAAATCCCCATGCCACCTCCTACATGTTCTTCGCAGGCCAACCGCCCCGTGCGGTTATTTCGCCCCTGACAAACGAGGAAAGTGGGAAGTTCCGGCAAGTCTATAACGCGGCGCTTCAGAGCAATTCCACTCTCGATGCGGAGGGAGACGCTCTCTCGGCCCAGATGGATGCTTATCGGAAGGTGCTCATTGCTGCCATGGTCAAAGCCGACCCGAAGGTCGCGCCGCTGCTTGGACCGTCGTCCGGAAGCCCTCTAACCAATGCGCAGAGTGACGAAATCCGGCAGGCCCAGTCCGAGGTTATGCAGGCCGACCCGAACCTTCAGTCAGATTGGGACGAGCTGACGAAAAAGATGACGGAGCATCAGCAAGCGGTCGACGCTGCCATGTTAAAATTGGACCCATCCGTGGGACAGATATTGGCCAAGCTTTCGCCATAAGCGGCTGGGCATTCCGTAATCATCCTCAGCGGTGGCCAGTCTGCCTTGCAACAGGACGTCGTCGGAATGGTCACGGTTCGCTCATGGGGACTCCGAGGACACCGGTAAGATTTTTTCAGTATCCTGCATGACGTGAGAACAGTCTCCCCCGTAGTCCCATGCTTTAGACAAGACTTTGCCGGTATCATCGACCGTCACTAGGGAAGGAATACTTCCATTTCCCGCAAACACTCTTTTTATGTTGAGTTCGGGTGATCCAACCTCTCCATAACGCACTGCTGGCCAAGGCATATTGAACGATGTCATGTAGTGGTCCATTTCGTCCGCGTTATCCTCTTCATCAAGGAAGATTACTTCGTATTCAGGATGTTTGCTTTTGAGTGAGTAATAAAAGGTAAGGAGGTGCTGCATGACTCCATGACCTCCACCCGGTGTGACACGGCCTGCGTCGAAAACGAAGGTGACATATTTAACTCCTTTGAGGGCATTGGGATCGGCTGTCTGAAGATGTCCATCCTTGAGCGCAACGAGATGTCCCTTGAAGTTATCGAAGTAAGATTTCGGACTCACGCTGTTGCCGCTCGCATCCAATTCGTTCGGAGCGGCATTTTTATTTTGATCAGGGCTCGGTATTGAGGCGGGTTGTGCGGGTTCGGGTTGCACTTTTGCAATGCTGTTCGTATCCGGCTGAACCGGGGCAGTATTCGTACCCTCGATGGCCGATCCGGTCGTCGGGTGATCGCCGGCCATCGACGTATTTTGCGCCAGACTGTTTACTGGAGGCGGGGGCGCATTTCCTATTGAAGTATTGAAATGAGCCTTTAGGTAGGCATCGATATCGCTATAAGGGAGGTAATAGAAGCCCAACTTGGATACGGCAAAGAAAATACCAGAAGGCCCCCAAAACATTTTGCCTCCTGCTCGCGGATTTTCGAAGAATTGCTTCGTTTCAGCTGGCTCCGCGTCCTCAATCTTCTTGTATACGCCAGCGGCGTCATCGTTCAACTCGAAGCTCAAGGGAATGTGGACGGGCTCTGGTCGACCGCGTTGAAACCAAACGATTTCATTTTTGAGCGTGGCTTTGTCGGAGACGCGGGCGAATAGATCGTCGTTTCGGAATCCATATTCAAAAGAATTGATCGCGCCCTCTGACGGAACTGGCCAGACCGGAGGACGGGGCCAAGGCGCGGGCATCGGGCCCGGCTTCCCTTGCATTTCAGTTCCGAGTGACTGGGCCGGTGCGCCCAGCAATAGTTCAGGTTGATCCTTGGACGGGTTGATCATAAAGACAACGTCACCCAGCGATTTGTTGCGGTAATCTCGCGTGCCGTAAATGATGGTCCGCGTTCCATCGCTTGATAGGAAGTCAGTCGCGCCGGAGTCGATCATCCGTGCCCAATCTCCCGGTGTCTCGCTCATGACGTAAGTTTCGCCGAAGCCGATAGAGGTACAGGGCTTGTTGCCGGGACCGGTGAAGATTCCTCGCACTGTGTAGTAGGGGCGGTTGTCAAACTGATTCTGCGGTGGACTCCGGCGACTGCTGGCCAGCAGGGTTGTTGCTCCTGTCTGTTCGTCGTACCGGGCTATGCCGCTTTCCAAGTCCTGGATGCCGCGACCCAATAGCGTCAGATAGAGTTGGCCTGCCGCCATGGAAATGTCGCTCGATGGTGGCACATCATGTTGGTCCCACTGCTGAGTGTGGAGATCGTACCGGGCCACCAGGCACTTTACACCCCACTGATACGGCGGGCTGCCCATGACGTAGAGAGCGTCAGCCGTGGCGACCATACCCCCCACATAGAGGGGAGACTCTATTGCGGGTGCAGCCGTGAATGGGTCAGTCTGCGTTGAATCGATGCCAACGTGATAAAGCATCTCTTTGAGCGGTTCGTCACTACCGCCGGTGTCGACCGATACCCAGGCACCCGTCGCATCCGGAATCAGGGGATGGTGCGGATTGAGGCTAAACTTACCGCCCGCAGCATCCTTGGGATACCAAAACCGGTTGACGACGAGGGCTTGCGCCGATGTGGCATCCTGCGGAAGTCCCCAGCGATTGACGTAGCGGGTCCGCATATGATCAAGGAACAATTGGCTATTTTCCGCAGTGGAAGGCATGGCAGCCAGGGTCTGTAGTTCGCTCCAGAATTTGGGTGCCTCGTCTGCGGGAAAGAGTTCAGGCTGCCATGCCAGACCGAGATTGCCATCGATGCCATTGGAATGCTGGAGAAGGAAATGCAATGTATCGAGAAGTTTGGGGTTTGCCACTGGTACGTTGCCTTCTTTTTCCATGTCCAAGGCCAGGCCAAGGAATAAAGAAAGCCGGTCTTTGGCCATGAGCTTTTCTCGCTCGTCATGGATATAATCGACGAAATTCTGAAAATCGCTGTTTTGATCAAGCGTCTTCGCCTTGTTCCATCTGGCGAGCATAAAGAGCGCGGTTGGCCGTGCGGTCTCATCTTTCTCCAAATCCTGGAAAAACTGATTGAACGCGGTCTCTCGTTCGTTCGGATCGGGAATGAAGCGTGGACAAAAGGTATCTGGCCGCAATTGATTTTTCACAGCAAGCCACGGGCCCAGGGTGGGCGAGATTATCGCCAGCTGGTAGCATGCCTTTTCCTCGTCTGGCGAGACGGCGAGGTCGTCAGCATTTTCAATTGCTATGTGGAAATCCTCCGACACTTCCGGTAATGGCCCATGGAGCGGATCGAAGTGGATATAGTTGCGCAACAAGGACCGGATATCGTCCGCATCGGAGGAGTGGGTGCGATCCAGCATGACTAACAACGATGCTGCGGCTTGGCTCACTGCGTACCGATATCGGGTGAGCATCCCTGACATGTCCCGACTGGTTAGTATCTGTAGGGACTGCTTTGCGCCGCCGGCGGCAAAGCGCTGCTCCTCGTCGAAGGCGCGGCGAATCGCCTCCACACGGGCCTCGGGATGCGGATCATCGGGCGTAGCCGGAAACACATTGTTTGAGTCGCCTGCACCAACTGCCTTGCAGCACAGGACGTGGATGCGGGCCGCCTCAAGGTCTGGCGCCTTTTCTCCCAGCATATCGGCGCTATCTAGAGCTTGAAGGGCAGCGTCGATGTCGCCATGCTGCCAAGCCCAGATACCTTCGAGTAGATATTGGCGGGCTTCCTTCTCCGGTTGCCAGATGGCAGTGCTGACCGGCTTCCCAATGGCCTTCTGGATCGCGGCAACCATCTGGTCCGCCAGCGCTCTGAGGTCGCTGGTCGATCCGTGAATCTCCAGTGGATTTTCCTGATTCGAGGGAGAACGTAACCGAAGGTGGACCGAGAGATCATTCGGACCAGGGGTTACGGATTGGTCGAAGGAACCGTCAACCACATAGGCACCCTCCAAGACCGGTGCCGGATTGGCTTCAGAAAGTGATTTTTCAAACAAGATCGAACTGGCGTGCCTACGTTCAAGAACGACGTAGTTCGACTGGGCCGAGAGTTTGCTTTCGAGCAACAGGCTTAGTTTTTGCTCCTGGCTAGTCGTATCACCGGACGAAACGTCTGCCCGGATGTTCAGGGCGGAAATGGGCACGGCAGCATCCGGTTTCAATTTCAGCTTGGGCGCATAATCCGTGATGCGTTGCGCGATCAACTGCGCCAAATGAGGCAAATCGGTGTTCGCGTCGGCGGTCAACAGGTCGTCGAAGACGACATAGCCTAGACCGACCGCAGTTAGCCGGACTTGGAATCCCGTCTGCTGCTTTTTTACATATAGTAGCCCGTCCGCATTCAGCAACTTTCCTAAATCTACCGCGTTATCTCCAGCGAGCTGTTGGAGCTTGAGTTCGTCACCAATCTTCGTCATTTCGCTGCGCTCAATCAGGACAAGATTCGGGTTACTGGTTAAGTCCGCAACAATCACGCTGGCTAAGTCACCCGAGCCTGTATCAGTAATCACAGCAACATGCGGAGTCGGCGCAGTTTCCTGGGCGAACGCTGCCGTGCCGAGCGACAAAACTAGTGCAATGATGCCGATTCGTTTCATTCTGATTTCCTTGGGCGCTGCTACTTGGCGAGCTTGGGCACTATGCGTTCAAGGAGGATTTGCGCACTCTTTTGCAGTGCCTCTTTCCCGGCTGTGCGACTGCCAAGATCAACTGCCACACGAGTTTCTCGATCGGTCCAGAGAAGGTCACCGTTTGAAGTTCTTGTCACTTTTAGTTCGATGCGGCCAAGACTCGAGACAAGGTTACCCCGCCGCGCTCCAAATTCGCTGAAGGCTTCGCCCGAAATTAGGATGTCGGCCTTTTTGTTGACGTTGCTTGCATCAATTACCGTGTAGCCGAGTTGCTCAAGAGTCTTCATTATCTCGGTTTGTGCAGCTGGATCAATCGTCGGCTGCGTGTAGTCACGCTCGGTAATATTGACCGTCACCGTGGGAAGCGGGGGCTGGCCGACGAGCCCACGCAATCGTGCAAGATGCTGTTCGGGCGTCTCCTGTCGTACAACCATGACATCGTGATTTGTCCCCAGCACTTTATCGATCTTATCCGAGAGTTCCTGCACCGAAGCGGCAAGGTTCGCTGGGTCATTCACCGTTGCCGTTACGCCGTAAACGCGGCTCGTCTCGGTACTGATGATCTTGGCCACGAGCATGTTTTGGGTGCCCACCGCAAAAAGGCGACCGGTGACCAGCACTTGGGCACCGGTAAGTGAGCCTATCTTCGCCGCAGTATCGGCAGAAACCAAGCCGGACATACCCAATTCATGCTCGCCCAAGACCTTATCGACGTCCTGACGTTCGACCATGATCGCGTTCGGGCTGGCGGATAAGTCGGCCTCCAGTAGTGTCGCGACATCGGCGCCTTGTTTGTTCACGGTATCGTCCGCAGTCTGAAAGTTCAAGATGGCGGTGGCGAGAGGCTGGTTCGAGGTAGCGGGTGGCGCTGCGGTCTGCCCTAAAAGTGGCGAGGCCAGCAGGCCGGTGGCAAGGATAAGACTAGGCAGATGTTTCATGGGTTGGGTTCTCCAGTAGGTGTTGGGACGAAAGCGGAAAGCAGCCTAACAATTTTGATCAGGGCGAGTTGCTTACGGGGATCGGCATCGAAATGATCGAGAAGCGGTGACGTTACATGGATGAGGATGCAGGAAGGCGATTGCTCACTGTAGACGCCCGGTGGCAGCCTGTCGTCCGGTGAAAGAATAACGAGCCGTGCACCCGCGGCACGGTCTCGTGCCTGTTGGAACTGCTCGTCCTTCTCGAGTTCACCGAAATAGAAACGACCGACTTCAAAATGGCTGGGTACTGACAATCCGCCTTCCTGAAAGGGCACATGCAGGGCGGTCAGAACGGGCCGAACCTGATGACCGGTTCCGAAGACGACGACCAACGGCGACGCATTTGGATAGCCACGGAGCATGTCGGCGAGATCGGTCGTTAGACTGGCAGGAAAGACCTCAAGCGTAAACTCGCCGATGGGGCTGGGTGCCGCTGCTTTGGCTACAATGGAGAGCCGGTAAACGATCATAGCTTTTCGCGAGACCGCAGGAATTTTCAGCGTGATGTGGACCTTTTGTGGTGCAGCGTCAGTGAGGGTAAGCCCGTCCATGAGGTCAAGATCGGGCCCCAGCGGCATGGTCATCCCGCTGGCGACTTGAAACGGCGTGGCATGCAACGAAGCCCCCGATGCGTTTACACCCGCGATTTCAACATCGAAACCCTGGACGGAATTGCCGAAGACGGCAGGTACCGGCTCGGGTCCTTCGTCGCGACCCTCGATTGTGAGGAGCCTGAGCGACGGCGCGGCCTCAGCAGTTGCGGAGTCGATCAGGACAAGCGCCGTAACAATGGCAAAGGCAAGAATGGCATTCATAATGCGGGCAATGCACAGGCCTGCATGCGGTAGCCCTCGACAACCGGATGGTCCGAGGCCAGCCATACTTGTTTTTCGTTCTCAAGGATGACACCACCAGTCGGTGTGGCGAGAATTTCAAAGCAGTCGCGTTGCCGACCCAGGGAAAGCCAAAGCTGATGACCGCTGTAGCTGAGTACGCGGATCGTCTCGTTGCCGTGGCGGAAAACGAGCAACAGCGGCTGGTCTGGACCGACCACCGGTGTCTGCGCGATAGTGAGATCAATCTTTCCGTCTTTCTCAATAATGGCATCGACTTGGCCGGGGAAAAGCTTGTCCATCTGCTGAATCATCTCGCGATCCGCGGCGAGATTTTCATCGCCCGACTTGGAGTGACGCCAGAACAGTACGGCAGCAATGACTACAAGGATCGTCACGGCATAACCAAATCTCCACGCAAGCGAGCCACGTCCCCCATCTGTCTCGACCGAGGGTGCTTGATTGAGCGCGACCAAGGCTCGATGCAGCGCACGACCTCGCGCAACTGGCGAGGGTGAAGGAGAAACCCAGCCGCGCAGTTCCCGGCGAAGCGTCTCGTCGTTCATGTATCCCCCGTTCCGGCTAACATTTTGCCGAGAGTGCGTTTGGCTCGGAATATTCGCCACGACACCGTCGTTTCTGCACAACCGAGCACCCGCGCCGCTTCGGCGTGTGAAAGATCGTCGAAATAGACAAGCGCAATAGCCTCCCGCCATTCGGGAGAAAGCTTCGATAATGCTTCATGTACCCGTACGAAATCGGCGGGCCGTGCCTGTGACTCCAGTTCGGCAGCCACGGCTATTTCGGTCTGCCCAGCATCGCGGCGCACCTTACGCCGGAACGAATCGGTCAGGACATGATGCGCAATGCGGTGAAGCCAGTTCTTAAACGATGCCGTACCCCGAAAACCCTGCAGCCCCCGGGCCGCACGAATAAACGTCTCCTGGGCAATATCATCCGCCTCGGTTTCAACGAGGCAAACTCGATAGGCAAAGGTATGGATCATGTCGTAATAGCGGTCGAAAAGAAGCTCGAACGATCGGGTATCGCCGGATTGGGCGCTGCTCACCAGTTGTGTTTCCGGCGTATCCTTTTCGTCCAGATTCATTCGATCTTTGTATGTAAGGACGAAGCACGGGGGCTAATCCTTGGCTATTTTTTCAAACCAGTGTTCGCCTTGGGATGCAATTCCCACCCAACCCTGAGTAGCACAGACCCCTAAAAATACGAGCTCCCAAAAAAAAAATGCACTTCCAGAAGCGGGCCGGTCAGACTCGAAAGGGGCGATCAGTTCGCCCTCACAAGGTCGCGTGATAACGATTAACCCCGCTCCTGGGGCATCGTGATGCGATTCTGCCTATCTTTCAGGAGCACGCGCTGTTTGCCACAGGACCAATGACACCATCGCCAAGGCATGGCACCACGGCAACCCGCCGGGCGGGCGGGTTGGGGCAAGACTGTCGGAGACGGTCGCGGCCCCTCGCCACAATGTGGCGAGCCCCGTTTGGATCGGCAGCAGCCGATCACAAGCATCGAAACTTCGATGCTTGGCCCAGCAGGGCAAACCAAGAACATCCGCGAAGCGGATCGCCCACCGGGCGACACGGGAGTGTGTTCTTGCGTCCACGATTACCACCTTTTTTCGAGTGCCGGTTTTGGCACTGGAAAGAGGTGGTAAGGAGTGGCAGCAAGGGCAGGCGAAGGGGGCCTGACCGCGCAGTTTTGGCGGTAGATCTCGCGCGAAAGCGCGGCATCTACCGAGGGGATTCTGGCGCGAATGATGGGCGGTTTGGTGAACAAAGCCGCCCATGATCCGCGCTGTCTTTCACTGATTTTCGCGCACGAAATGCGCGACTGACGGCGAAAATTACTGGCGGAATTCGCTTGGGGGAAGCAGCTGGGGACGCTCGGGCCAGCGGTTTTGACGCCACGTAATTTCATCCTGCGACGCCATGCCGAAGGCCGGGAACCACGCCAGGGCTCTCTTGTCATTGACAATGACGGCGTCACCGTCCGGCATGGCGAGGAAGTAATCGGCGGGCACGCGGGGCCTGAGTTGCCGGGTCGTGGTGCGGCTGGTCTCATCATAAATAAGATTCATGGAGTCGGGCGTCCGCGTCACGGAATGGGCCTCTTCATTGACAAAGCCACAAATCCTTTCACCCCACATCGCCGTGTCCATGTCGCTTGCCCGCAAAAAAATCTTGGTTGTCAATAGGCCCAGAATATTGCGCCATTCACCCGGAACGACCGTCTCCAACTGCGTAATTTGCTGAAAGGCAAAGATCGGACATGCACCCGCTTCGCGGCGCATGGCGAGGAATTCCCCGTCACTATTTCCAGTGGCCACCGACGCAAACTCATCAATCATGAACACGCAAAGGCGCTTACTGTTTCCCAAAAAACCAGTCGTCAGGCGATCCATCACTGTTGCATAGAAGAGCATTTTCAGTAAAAAAAGACCGCTATTGAGGTTACTAACCTTGTTGGGGCTGAACGCCGCCACGATCAATTTCCCCTCGTCCCTGACAAGGTCAAGGTTGTAGGGGCCATATTCAAAAAAGATGCTGCGCCACGGATCGTCACGAAAAACATCGAGATAATTTTGAATAGAATCGAGTACCATTTTCTTCTCCCTCTCTTCGCCAAGGGCAAACACCTCGATGCGCTTAAGCGCGTCGGCGGCCTCGAGATGGGAAGAGTCAAGGACTCCGCCGCCACTCAACATGTCGACCATTTCCGAGACCAATCGCAGACACGGACGGTTGGAAAAAAGAGCGACAGAGATGATGTTCCCCAACAAAGCCAGGGCGCGGGATTCGTAGTACGCGGAACCGGAACCCAGCGATACCAGCTTCCCGGCCAGCAAGGAGCGCACAAGGAATTCAGCGATTTTCTTTCCAGATAAGCCGCTGAGCAGCGGGTTGATCGTGACAGATGGACGCTCCGACAAGATTAACAACTCATCGCCCAGCCCGGCCCGCTGGATCATTTCCACCAAGCGGCGGGCAAACGAAATTTTAGGATCAATAAAGACACCACCGAGCTTGAATTCCTCATCCTGACGCGACCGCAAATCGAAGAGTTCCTCAGCGAGCGGCAGGAAGATTCTATTGGTCTTCCCGCTGCCAGTGCCTCCGGTGACGCAGATTCCGTGCGTCAGCCGGTCGAGGTTCCACAGCAATTTTTGTCCACCAAAATTGTCGCGGCCAAAATGAAATTCTTCGTTGTGGTGGTTGAGTAACATAATTTTTTAGTCCCTTCCTCGCGGCTCCCACCGCTCAATCATGATTCGTATCTGCCGCTCGATTTCCTGTTGAAGAATACAACGTCCGCTTCTGCTGCTGCCACCCTTGCCGTCGAACAGGGCGATGTATTTTCCATTGGAGGCGCGCGCGGCCATCCTGACATGAAGGTGCGGTCTGATGCCAGTGGAGTCTTGGATATGCGTGGATGCCACCGCCGTGATTTGTCCTTCGATTTTCCGCTCGATACGCTCAAGGGCGCGACGGGCGGCAACCTCCAACACCTTGTCGATGGGCTGACCAGCACGGCGGATTTGCTGTAAAAGTTTGGGGTGGGGAGCGACCGTAAGGTTATGCGCGACGATGCTCCGACCCATTTTTTTGACACTGGTGATGGTCTTGACGGCGCGGTGGCTGGGTGCATGGAGACGGATGGCATCGCGTAAAACCTGAGACAGGATCGTCGTGCTCGCCGCCGCCGCCCCTGCCTTTTCCTGCGCGCGCAGCCGGGTGCTCCAAGTCAACGGCACGATGGTGCCGTGTGGTTGATCAAGGATGTAGCCGTGATCGTCTGCGAGCGGTTTAATGCCGATAACGATCCGCTGGTAGATACGTTTGCCTTGGCCTCGTAGCTGCTCAAGCTGGGCCACATACTCCGTCGATATTTTTCCGGTCCGGCTTTGGCGCATGACGCCGTTCTTGCCGCGTACCAGGATGGTTTGCGCGGGAAAACGTATGATGGGGCCACCCTCGTCCGCCATAAAGAGGCGGCGATTCTTGCCTACAAGTTCCCGGATTTCCTCTGGAGTCAGCGGTTTAAACTGCCAGTTGCCGCGTGAAATAGTCTCATTAAGATAGCGGATATCACCGGCCAGCGCGATGCTGGAAACGTGCCCGGTCACCTTCGTGATGACGGCGGGAGGACTCATTTACCGCCCCGGTTTTTGGGGGAACCGGCGGCGGCGTTTCCGGCCAAGGAATTTGATGAGGGCCTCGATGTCCACCCGGTTGAGAACAACAGATGGGCGTTGACCGCTTGGGATATTTTCGTCGATGTAACGCAGGTCTGCGCCCCGCGCGGCGGCGGCGACATGACCGGTCACCTTGACGATGACGGGAGGTAACTTCATTGGACGGTAAATTTCTGCTGTGCGGATGCGGTGGCCTTGTCCTCCAACTGCATGAGGAGTTGTGTGAGCATTGCCTCCATCCGTTTTAGGCGGTCGCCCGCCAGAATTGTGCTGGTCGTTTCCTCGATGTGCCTGCGAACCAGTTCCCGGATGACCTTGTCGTAGCTGTGGCCGCACCCCAGCCTGCCGCGTAATCCTGCTAAGATTTTCACGGTATCAGGCTGGAGCTTGACCGATTGCATCGCGGTTAAATGCGGGGGCCGCCGCCCTTGCCGCCATGCTTTTTGACGAGGTACTGGATCAGGAGCAAGATCGCCAGACCGATGGCGAAATAGACGGCGAGCGATCCGATCCAGCCAATGATGACGTATCCAGGCCCCAAATCAGGGGCGAAGATATAGATCGTGCTCATCATGGGAGCGGTGATAATGCGCTCCCAGACGGCGGTGTTGTGGACGTCCGGGAGGACGAGGCTGGCTTTGTAGGAAAGCCCTACGTCGATGAGGGCGATGAGTATGAAGGCGATGATTTCTAGCGTGCTGTCTTTATTGTTTTTCATGGTTTCCTTGGTTTGATTTTGCGGTGGTTTTCCGCGCTTGGTTGCAAACGCGGGTCAACGCGCTGACGACCTTTTTGCGGACCGTGATTTCGACAAGCGGTTCGAGATGACTCTCGATGTCCGCCGCCAAATTCTTGAATTTTCCCAATCCGAGCGAGTCGAGTTGGGAAGTAATTATATTTTTGAGGTTCATGGTATTTGTGGTTTTAGGGTTTATTTTTTGATCCGGCTGGCGTGGTTGTTGCGCCAATGGCGGTAGACGCAGGCAGTTGCTTTGTGCAGCCACTTGCGATCAGCGGCTTTGGCTACCACGTCAGCCGAGTCAAAATATTTCACGCAGTTAGGCTCGGGGTCGCCCAACGGCTTAAGCAGCTTTGCCGCATTCAAAATCCAAATGTCATGGCCCTGAAAACCGAGAAGACATGCGGTCTGGTCCTCGTTCAACTTTCCGGGCAACCGCACGGAATTGAGTAGGTCTTTGGGATCGATGTTCATCGCTGAAAAATCGATACTCTTTCGTTCGCAATCGGTCTACGATTCGGCTTCCTGAAAACCCATGGGAAAACCCAAACGAAATAAATTGACACCGCCTGACGCAAAGCCTCCGCGCAAGGCGCATCAATTAACCGTCGAATTCAGCGAAGAGCATTGGCGCTGGTTGCAGCTTGCCGCACAAGCTTGCCGCCTTGAACCCGGCAATATCTTAAAACTTGCGCTCCACCGTTTTTGCGAAAGATTTCTAATTGAGAAGTCCAGACTGGTTAGTTGGCAGGCGCATGAATTCGTAAAGTCGCGGTTGGGCAACAAAATCCACCTGCTGGTGAAGGAGGGAGAAACCTTGTTGGATAATCCAGCTGAGATTTCCAAATTGCTTGAAACAATTGTTGCGACGGATAAGGACCTTGCGGAATGGGTTGGAACAAAGCGGCGTCACCGTGATTTTGGAGCTTTGCATTTCGAGGGAGGGTTCGCAGATGTGAGTTCGCTGGAACCGGCATTTTGTAAGGTCGCAATTGATGACGAAGTGGGGAAACAAGAGATTAAGGACTCGGAACATTTCCTGCTTCAAGACTGCCATGGGCAAGTCGAGCGCGATTTTCTTGGCTTTGTCGAAGCATACAAGGCTCGTTACGCAGCGATGCCACGTTTGCGACAAAGTGCGAAACGGAAGTTGACACCACTCCTTCGATTGTTGGCGAAGGGTATAAAGGAAACAAAGAAGGAGTTGGAGGAGCTAGTGGTCACTCTAAATTCCGCAGAGAGCATCAAACTTCAGAGAATGTTGGAAAAATATCCCAAGCTATTTCCTCTCAAGCGAAAGGAAGTACTTCTCAATGCAAAGGCTTCTCTAAATGAAAAGAAGGCGATTTTGATTTCCCAGGTCAAAAGTTTTTCCCGGAGACTCGATTCAATGAAAGATCCCAGTTGGAAACACTACGAAGCCGCTCTCCACTCCAAGCGATCAAGCCTGCTGTTGGATGATCCAATCGAATTGGCCCGCTTTCTTGATAAAACCGTTAAGGACTCCATTCTATCACCCGAGGGCGCTTTTTGGCATATCGACCGCGTCGCCGAACAAGGTTTTTAGCGTTGAGGACTTTGGCGTATACTTTCAGATTCCACAAGTCGATTACGCCTGTGCAAACTGTAAAATTTGTCGTTTCAAAAAGTCTCTTTCGTAAGTTTCCAGCGGCGGAATTACCACCTCGGCACGTTTCGCGTACGCGTGGTGCACCGCTTTGGAATTATGACCTAGGGCATCCATGGCAAACCGCAAAGGATACCCACAAATTCTTGCGCGCTCGGCCCAGGCGTAGCGATACGAATGAAGTGTAACCCCTGAAATTCCAAGGCCCCGGCAACGCTGACCAAATTCCGTTGCCCGATCACCGGCCCGCACCGTGGCCATATATGGAAATAATAGGCCCGTCGAGGGGAGCTGATGCAGAACCTCTTCGGTGGTGGCTCCGAAATGAATCAAGACCGGTTCCTTGGTTTTTTTACGAAAAAACGAAAGGGTCTTGTCTGCCCATGTAATATCCTCACCGTGCAGGTTGGCCAAATCGGACTGCGCCGCGCCCGTATGCCACGCCAACTCATAGAAGAGCCGTCGCTCGGGATTCGTTTCCCTTTCGATGATTTGTTCATGCTCCTCAAGCGTGATCGCCCGCTTCGGGGCATAGACCACCTTGGGCCATTGGCGCTTTGGTATAATCGGAGCCTGCAACCATCCCATGTCCTGCGCGAAATTGTGCAGCACACGCAAAAACTTGTTCGTGGAAACTTTCCCTCCGTTCAAAACCGACAGAAAATCCTCCGCCCTGGTTTCGATCACCACCCGCTTCCAGAGTTTTTGGCACGGCTGGTGTTTGGCGAAGACTTCCCATCTGCGCCTGTTCTCGTCCTTCTTGGAGGCAATGATCTGCTCCAACACGTCAGCCCATGTGCGTTCCGATGCCTTGGGGTCTGACCCGGCGAGGTAAACGCGGGCGAGCTTGAGATTGAGCACGGGCTGGCGCTCGGCTTCAAGCTTGGCGGCAATCAAAGTCTTGGCCTCGCGCTCGTCGCGGGTATGCAGGCTTTCACGTTTGCCGGTGGCGACGTGAAAAGAGCAGAAGACGCCTTCGCGGCGGTACAAACGATAAACGGACTTCATGGGGTTCTCTCCGGTTGAGAGACTACGCCCAGACGATTTGCCCTGGTTAGTGAGCGCCTGTGGGTTTACCGTGAGTTAAGTTCAGCGCCTGCAAGCGCGATAACTTAGACACGTTTTTAGACACAGTGGTCACTTTTTGGAGCGGTTTGACTCTGTCTGACTTTCACAATTACCTCTGAAAAAGAGATTCTTGAGAGGAGAGAGGCGAGGGTCGGAATCGAACCGACGTATACAGCTTTTGCAGAGCCGTGCCTTACCACTTGGCTACCCCGCCGTTGAGGACAGTTCGTCAGGATACCGCCGAGGCGAGGTTGCGCCAAGAAAAAGTTCCGGCATGCCAGTCAATCGGACCGCGCCAGGCCAGCCCTTCCGGACAACCCCGCGACCTTGCCTTCCCCGGGGGGTCTGCGCATACTGACTGCTCCATTTTTTCGCCCTTATGAAATTCTCGCTTTCGTGGCTCAGTCACTACGTGGAGGTCACAGTTCCCGTGCCGCAACTGCTCGACCAACTCACGCTTTCGGGCACCGAAGTGGAGCATGTCGCCAAGACCGGAGTGGAGAGTCCGCTTATCGTGGTGGCGCAGATTCTCTCCTCCGCGCCGCACCCGAACGCCGACCGGCTGAGCATCTGCCAGGTGAACGATGGCCAGGGCGTGCGCCAGATCGTCTGCGGCGCAAAGAACTACAAGTCCGGCGACAAAGTCCCGCTCGCCCTCCCCGGCGCAAAGCTGCCGGGCGGTCTCGTGATCAAGGAGTCGAAGCTGCGGGGTGAACTGTCGCAGGGGATGCTCTGCTCGGCGAAGGAACTCGCGCTGGCCGAGGACGCCGAGGGACTGCTCATTCTGCCGGCGGACGCGCCGATCGGGAAAATTTTCTCCGAGTACCAGCCGGGCGATACGGTGTTCGAGCTGGAGATTACATCGAACCGGCCCGACTTGCTTTCCTACCTCGGCCTTGCGCGTGAAATCGTTGCAATCGGCGCGGGCAAGCTTAAGGTCCCGCGGACGGCGGCAGTATCCTTTTCCGAAGCCAACCCGGCCTGGACCGCACACCTCGGCGCGCCGGAGCTTGGGCCCTATTATACCGCGACGCATCTCACGAACGTGAAGGTGGGCCCGAGCCCGCAATGGTTGCAGGAGGTGATTGCGACGACCGGCCACAAGCCGATCAATAACGTGGTCGACATCACGAACTATGTGCTTTTCGAGACGGGCCAGCCGCTTCACGCCTTCGACGCGGCGAAGCTGGCCGGGCGCGTCATCGAGGTCCGCCGCGCGCGCACGGACGAAAAACTCGAGACGCTCGACGACAAGACCTACGACTTGCTGCCGGACGATCTCGTCATCGCCGACGAGCGGGGGCCGGTCGCCATCGCGGGCGTGATGGGCGGCAAGCCAACCGGCGTAATCGAATCGACCACCGAGATCATCCTTGAAGCGGCATGGTTTCTCCCCGCCACCGTCCGCCGCACCAGCCGCCGACTCGGCCTTGTCTCCGATTCCTCCTATCGCTACGAACGCCGCGTCGATCCCGGTGCGCTTCTGGCCGCGCGGGACCGCGCGCTTGGCTTGCTGATCGAGCTGACCGGCGCGGTTGTCTCCTCGTCTTCCGCCATCGCCGGTGGACCGCCCGCGGGCCGCGGCCCGATCACGCTGCGCGGCGACCGGATCAAAAAAGTGCTTGGCATCGAGGTCCCCGCCACGACGGTGGAGGAAAATCTGACCCGGCTCGGCTGCGTGAAACTTCCGGG
The DNA here is from genome assembly GCA_021272315.1 of Methylacidiphilales bacterium. GTDB lineage: Bacteria > Verrucomicrobiota > Verrucomicrobiia > Methylacidiphilales > UBA1321 > JABDGH01. The sequence continues at coordinate 19,638 of JAJSLI010000044.1, forward strand.
CTCTCCGACCGGGACGACCTGGCAACCGCCAACTTTCCGCGACGATCTTTCGCGCGAGATCGATCTCATCGAGGAAATCGCCCGGTTGCACGGTCTCGACGGCGTTCCCTCCCGGGTCGTGACCGGCTTGCATCCCGAGACCGACGCCGACCGCGCCCACGCCCGGCTCCTGCGCCTGCGTCAGGTACTCTCCGCCCGCGGCTGGGACGAGTGCGTGACCGACGCTCTGATCGAACGTAAATTCGCGACCGGCGAATCGACGCTGGAGATGGCCAACCCGCTGAGCGAACTCCAGACCCATTTGCGGCCCGCGTTGAAGACGCCGCTGCTGCAGGTCGCGGCGAAAAATCTCGCCCGGGGCGTCGCGCAACTGCGGCTGTTCGAGATCGGGCGCGTTTACGAGAAACTTTACAATAAACGGGACCAAACCACACACGAACCGGTGCGGCTCGGCCTCCTCGTCGCCGGACTCGGCGCGGAAGCGGCGTGGTACCAGGGTGAGCGGGCGGCGGACTATTTCGACTTGAGCGGAACGGTGGGCTTATTGCTGAAGAGCGCCGGCCTCGACGCCAAGGACATCCTCGAATCGGGGCCCGTGGCGGTCGCCGACCTCAAGGCGCACGGGATCAAAGTCCCCGTTTTCTACGCCGAAGCCGCCCTCGATCCGTGGCTGGCCCGCGCCCCCCAGCCGGAACGGTACCAGCCGGTGCCGGCCTTCCCGCCGGTGCGGCGCGATCTCGCCGTGGTGCTGCCCAAGGCGGTGCCGCAGGCGCAGGTGGAGGAGGTCATCCGCCAGGCGAAGGCGCCGAACCTCGAAAGCGTGCGGCTCTTCGACCTGTTCCGCGATCCGAAGGGAGAAAAGATTCCCGCCGACCAAAAATCGCTCGCCTATGCGCTGACCTACCGCGCCGCCGACAGGACGCTGACCGAAAAGGAAGTGAACGAAGCGCAGGAACTCGTGCGGAAGAAACTCGTGGCCGAACTGGCGTGTACGTTCCGTGAATAATCCAATATGAGCATCCAATCCGTAGCACACGTCTGCATCAAAACAACTGACCTGGACGCCACCACGAATTTTTACTGTGACGCACTGGGCATGAAGAAGTTTTTTAACTTTATGCGGAAGGAAAAAATCATCGGCTTTTATATGAAAGCGTCGAACGAGACTTTTGTTGAAGTATTTCTCACGGATGAAGTCGAAAAGCTCGGTAAACAGGTTCTCAGTCATTTTTGCCTTCAGACGGGTTCCATCGAGGGTCTCAGGAAAGCGATCATCGAACGCGGTTATTCGCCCAATGAAATTAAAATGGGCGCGGACAACACTCCCCAGTTTTGGATGAAGGACCCGAACGGATTGGACATCGAGTTCCAGCAATACACCGATCAGAGTTCACAAGTTACGGGCCGGGATGTGGAAGTGGATTGGTAAGCACACCCTTCACACGATTGGCCTAAAGGGGAACCCCTATTTCTTACCTGTTCGAGAGAAAATAGAAATCAAACCAGCCCGCGGCAGAGAAGATCCTCGCCGACGGGCGTGTAACTGACGTCGCGCAGGGGGACCGGCGCGGGTAGCTTTTCAAGCGAGCGGGGCAACGTGCCCATCAGCGCGGGCGCGATAAAGAAGGCGACTTCGTTGACGAGGCCGCGGCGGAAAGCCTCGGTGAGAATTTTGCCGCCGCCCTCGATGAGAAGATGGGAAACGCCCCACGCGCCGAGAGCAGTGACGACCTCGGTCAGCGGGCGGTTGCGAAAGACGAGGGTGCGGTCGCGATGCCGGTCGGAAAAAAGATGGAGATGGCGGGGCAGTTTCCCCGAGCGGGTGACGACCACGCGCCAGGGCTGGAGCTTGCCGCGGCGGCCGGGAAGGCGGACGGTGAGGCGCGGGTTGTCGCGCCGGGCGGTCTCGGCGCCGACGAGAATGGCGTCCGAGTCCCAGCGCAAGCCGTGCGCGACGCGGCGCGCGGCAGGCGAGGTGAGCCAGCGATTGTCGCCGGGCGGCGTGACGATGCGGCCATCGAGCGAAAGCGCGATCTTGGCCACGACCCAGGGACGGCGGCGCGTGATATACCAATTGAAGTCGCGGTTGAGGGCGGCGGCCTCGGCGGCGAGGAGTCCGTGGGAAACTTCGACCCCGGCGGCACGGAGAAGCTTCGCGGCGGCGCCGGCGTGGGCGGGATTGGGATCGGTGGCTGCATAAACAACTCGGGCGATTTTTTCGCGCAGGATGAGATCGGTGCAGGGCAGCGTGCGTCCGTGGGTGGAGCACGGTTCGAGGCTGACGTAGAGGGTGGCGTCGGCGGCGGGATGGCCGCGCTTTTTTGCGTCGGCCACGGCGCGGACCTCGGCGTGGGGCGCGCCGGCGCGGCGATGCCAGCCTTCACCGATGATTTTCCCGCCGCGCACCAGCACGGCGCCAACGCGCGGATTGGGCAGCGTGAGACCCGCGCCGAGTTGCGCGAGTTCGAGGGCGCGGTGGAGAAAACGGCGGTCAGTTGTCGAAGAAGTTTTCAACGAAGTCCTTTGCCTCGAAGCGCCGGAGGTCCTCGGGTTTTTCGCCGCGGCCGAGGTAGTAGGTGGGAAGGCCAAGTTCGGCGCGGACGGCGGCGATCATGCCGCCGCGGGCGGAACCGTCGAGCTTGGTGACGATGAGTCCGGAGAGGCCGATGGCCTCGTGAAATTCGCGCGCCTGCGGCAGGACGCCGCTGCCGGTGGTGCCGTCGGCGACGAGCCAGGTGTGGTGCGGGACGGACTCGGCCTTCTTTTGGAGGCTGCGCTTGATCTTGCCGAGTTCGAGCAGGAGGTTGCGCTTGTTGGCCTGGCGTCCGGCGGTGTCGATGATGAGAAGATCGGCCTTCGTTTCCTGCGCGGCGAGGAGCGAGCGGACGGCGACGCTGGCGGGATCGGTGCCGGGCGCGGCGCTGGTGACGGGAATGCCGAGGCGCGCACCCCAGGCCTCGATCTGTTCGGCGGCGGCGGCGCGGAAGGTGTCGGCGGCACCGAGATGAACGCTCCGCTTCTCATTTCGGCCCCGGGCGGCGAGCTTGGCCGCGGTGGTGGTCTTGCCGCTGCCGTTGACGCCGACGAGAAGAATGACCTCGGGTTTTTGCCCAATGGGCAGCGGCGGCGGGACGCGGACGAGCCGCGTCATTTTTTCACGCAGCCACAACCCGGCCTTTTCGGGCGAGCGGGTGAGACCTTCCGCGCGGAGTTCCCCGACCCATTCGGTGGCGAGCTTGACGCCAAGATCGGCCTCGATGAGGAGCGCCTCCCAGTCGATGTCCTGGTCTGAGCCGGCGCGGAAGCGGTCGACCAGCTTGTTCCAGAAACTCATGGCGCGGTCAGGCAACGGACGTGGCGGGCGGAAGGATGACACGCATGGGGAAGCGGAGCTTCATTTCGCCGTCGAGCAGGATTTCGAAATGGTACGCGCCGGGATGGGCGAACTGGAGCCCGCCGAAAATGTTGACGTTGGTGGTATGACTGTCCTCGTTGCCGAGGCGAAACTTGGTGATGGCGGAGGCGAGGACGGTTTCTTCGTCGGGGCAGACGAGGCGGGTGATTTGTTCAAACTCGCCGACGCCCGAAGACCAGCGGGTCCAGACGCAAAGCTTGATGATCTGGATGGGCAGCGTGGGCGCCCCGATGAAGTTGATGATGCCGACGATGGTGTGAGCACCGCTGGCTTCAACCCGGACATCTTCGCAGGCGAAGGAGGCCTGGAGATCGGGGATCATGCGTTCGAGGGAGGACATGGCCGTTTACTTTTTAACACGCGGATCGAAGGCGTCACGCAATCCGTCGCCGAGGAAGTTGAGCACGAGCAGGGTCAGGGTCATAAGGCCGGCGGGGAAAAGGAGCATCCACCAGTAAAGCCGGATCGGGTTGATCAAGAAAGCCGCATTTGCAACCAGTGTGCCCCAACTGGCCAACGGTTCCTGCAGGCCGACGCCGAGAAAACTCATGAACGATTCGTCGAGCATGATGGTCGGGACGGTGAGCGTCAGATAGACGACAATAAGGCCGGCCAGATTGGGCAGGAGATGCTTCCAGAGAATGAGGACGTGGGACTGGCCCAGCGCCAGCGAAGCCTGCACGAAGGGCTGCTGCTTGAGCACGAGGACCTGGCCGCGAATGATGCGCGCCATGGTAAGCCATTCGGTGAAACCCAGGAACACGATGATGAGGACCAGCCGCGAGTAGGACTCTTCCATGCCCAGCCGGTGAAGCAGCGAAGCGACCGGGTTGTCCAGCGTGGTGACAATGACGATGACCAGGACGAGAGTGGGCAGGGAGTAGATGATTTCAACCAGGCGCATCATGAAATTGTCGACCCGACCCCCGGCGTAGCCGCTGACCATGCCGTAGCTGACGCCGACGGTGAGGCTGATGAGCGCGCCAAAGGCGGCGACCGTAAGCGAAACGCGCGCCCCGAAAAAAGTGCGGGTGAGGAGATCGCGTCCGTTGACGTCGGTGCCGAACCAGTGGGTCCAGGAGGGTTGCTGGAGTGAGGCGTTGGAAATTTCGTCGTAACGGTAATGAGAGATCAAGGGACCAAAGATCGTCAACACGATGACCATCAGAAGAAAAACGGCGCAGACGATGAGAAAGAGGTCGTTCCGGACCACGCGGTAGAAGGAAAGAAGCGAGGTCATTCGAGTTTTACGCGGCGGTCGACGATGAAATAAAGAATATCGGCGAGGAGGTTGAACAGGATGAGGAACGAACTGAAGACGAGAACGACACCCGAAGTCATGAAGGGATCGCGGTTGGAGGCGCTGTTGACGAAGAACTGGCCGATACCGGGAATGCCGAAAAGGGTTTCGATGACGATGGAACCGGTCAGGATGCCGGCGGCAGCGGGCCCGCTGTAACCGATGATGGGAAGAATGGCGACCTTGAGGGCGTGACGGAAAAGAACGGCGTCTTCAGAAAGGCCCTTGGCGCGCGCCGTACGGACAAAATCGAGCTTGAGGACCTCCAGCAGGCTGCCACGGGTGAGGCGGGCGATGGTGGCGGCAAAGGGGACCGAGAGACAGAGCGCGGGGAGAATAATCTGGTCGGGCGAACCCCAGCCGTAGGCGGGCAGGAGGTTGAGCTTGAGGGCAAGAAAGATGACGGCGAGCGGGGCGAGAACGAAAATGGGGATCGAGATGCCGAGAAGAGCGAAGAGCATGATGAAGCGGTCCCCGGGGCGTCCGTGACGGATGGCCGCCCAGCCGCCGAAGGTAATGCCGAAGAGGAGGGCGAGAAAGTAGGCGACGGACCCGAGGACCATCGACACGGGAAGGCTCTGGGCGATGATCTCGTTGACGGTCCGGTTGCGGTATTGCGTGGAGATGCTGAGATTGCCGTGCGCGACCTTCCAGAGGTATTGGGCGTATTGATGCGTGATGGAGCCCTTGAGGTCGTACTCCTTCTGCAGTTGCTCCATGATTTCAGCCGGAATTTTTTTCTCAGTGGTAAAAGGATTGCCCGGCGCGGCGCGGACAAGCAGAAAGGTGAGCGTGACGACGATGAACAGGACGGGGATCGCCTGCAGCAAACGGCGGATGATGATCGCGGTCATGGCTGTTTCTTTCCGGGAATATAAAACTCGCCCCAACGGTGATCATCGACAAAATTCGGTTCAAAGCCGCCGAGTTTGTCGGGGTAGTAAAGCGACATGCCGACCCAGAAATAGACGGGGACGATGGGGACCTGGTCCTCGACCAGGATTTTTTCCATGTCGTGGAGAATCTGCATCCGCTTGGCGGGATCGGCGGTGTTTTCGGAGGTCTGGAGCATCTGGTCGTACTGCGGATCACCCCAGTTGGTCTGGTTGTTGCCGCCGTCGGTGACGAACATGTCGAGGAAGGTCTGCGGATCGTTGTAATCGCCGATCCAGCCGGAAATGCTCAGGTCGCAATCGATGAGCTGTTGCGTGTTGAGGAAGACTTTCCATTCCTGGCCGCGAAGATGGATGGAGGTGATGCCGAGATCACGCTGCCAGAGCGCCTGGATTTCGGTGGCGACCTGTTCGGAGGTACCCCGCTTCGGGTAAAGCAGGTCGACGTCGGGAAAACCCTGGCCGTTGGGGTAGCCGGCCTCGGCAAGAAGGCGACGCGCTTCGTCGGGATTATAGACGAGACCTTGGGGCGGCGTGTAACCGGCGCTGCCGGGCGGAACGAGCGTGTTGGCGACAGGCTCACCGGCTCGGGTGATCTTGTCGACGATGTCCTTCTTGTCGAGCGCGAGGGCGAGTGCCTTGCGGACACGGACATCGTCGAACGGTTTGCGCTTCACGTTGAAACGAATGAACGAAGTTGCGCCAAAGGGGTTGGAATGAAAGTAGGGCTGATTCTTGATGTCCTGCACCAGCGCGGATGGAATGCTGCGGGTGTCGAGGATGAGATCGGTTTTTTTCGAGTAGAAAAGATTGAAGCAGGCGGTGGCGTTGTTGGTGGGCAGGACCTTGATCCGGTGGATGGGGACCGGACGCCAGTAATAGGGGTTGGCTTCGAGGAGGATGTAATCGTTGAGGCGCCATTCTTTCAGGACGTAGGGGCCGTTGCTGACCATTTTGCCCGGCTTGGTCCAGTCGCGGCCATATTTGCGGACGGTGGGAAGATGGACCGGGCAGAGCGTCTGGAACGAGGTGAGTTCGAGAAAATAGGCGGTCGGATGGGCGAGCGTGACGACAAGTGTGTGATCGTCGGGCGCCTTGACACCGACCTGGGAAAAATCGGTGATCTTGCCGGTGCCGTAGGCCTCGCCGTTGACCAGATAGTAGAGCTGGTAGGAATATTCGGAGGCGGTGGCAGGATTGAGCACCCGTTCCCACGAGTTGAGGAAATCGTAGGCGGTGACGGGATCGCCGTTGCTCCACTTGATGCCGGGGCGGAGATGGAAGGTATAGGTGAGGCCGTCGGGCGTTTGGGTCCAGTTTTCGGCCATCCCGGGGATGATGTCGCCCTTCGCGTCGCGGGTGGTGAGGCCCTCGAAGAGCGCGAGGCAGATGCGGCCCTCGAGCTGCCCGGTGATGATGGCGGGGTCGAGGCTCTGCGGTTCGTCGCCGTTGCAGAGGGTGAGGTCGGCCTTTTCGCCCAACGTCCAACTGCCAAAGAAATAAAAGAAAGCAACAAAAAGAAGCAGCGCGCCGGCGATAAAAGCGGGCAGAACGAGCGTCGGCGGAAAGCGGAGACCGGAGACAACAGCAGCCCGGTCAGCTTGCTCCGAGCCGGCGCTGCTCATCAGGGTTACTTCGCGGCAGGATTGGCGGGCGCGGCCGGTGCGGCGTTACTGGCTGGAGTCGCCGTCGCCGGAGTGGTTGAAGTGGAAGCAGCCGGAGCAACCGCCGCGGGCGCGGCCGGTGCGGCGCTACTGGCCGGAGTCGCGGTGGCTGGAGCGGTTGAAGTGGAAGCGGGCGGAGCAGCCGCCACGGGTGCGGCGTTGGTGACGATGGCGGACACGGGCTTAAGCAGATCCTGCTCCAGGGTAGATGCACGGCCGGTCAGCGCCTCCCGGTGGGAATAGAGCCGGGCCAGGGCGATGCTGAGCACAAAGAAAAGGACGGCGAGCCAGACGGTGGTCTTGACGAGGACCTGGGAGGTCTGCGCACCCCAGACTGAATCCGTGAAACCGCCACCGAAGGCGGCGCCGAGGCCTTCCTGCTTGCTGCGCTGCATGAGCACGACAAGGCACATGAACAGGGCGACGATCACGTAGAAAAACAGCAGGGTATTGATGGCAATATCCGTCCAAAACTTCGACATAAGGGGTCGATGATTGCGCTTTCCCCTAGGGGAGGCAAGCGTTTTTGACGATGGCAGTGAAGCCGCGCGCATCAAGGCTGGCGCCGCCGACGAGGGCGCCGTCGATATCGGGCTTGGAGAGAAGTTCCTTCGCGTTTTCGGGCTTGACGCTGCCGCCGTACTGGATGCGGATGCGCTCGGAAACGTTCTGGCTGAAGCGGGTGGAGAGGACTTGCCGAATCCACTGGTGCGCCTCCTCGGCCTGGGCGGGCGAAGCGGTCTTGCCGGTGCCGATGGCCCAAACCGGCTCGTAAGCGATGATGATGTCGGAAAGTTCCTTTTCACCGAAGCCGACGAAACCCTCGCGCAACTGCGTTTCGAGCACGTTCTTCCATTTGCCCGATTCGCGCTCGGGCAGCGTTTCGCCGACACAGACGATAGGGCGCAACTCGGCGGCAAGGGCGGCCTTGGTCTTGCGGTTGACGGTGGCATTGTCCTCGTGGAAGAACTGACGGCGCTCGGAGTGGCCGATGATGACGTAGCGGACGTAGAGCTCGCGCAGCATGCCGGCGGAAATTTCGCCGGTGTAGGCGCCGGAGGGAGCCTCGTGGAGGTTCTGTGCGCCAAGGCGCACGTTGGGCACGGGGCTGAGAAGCTCGCTGACGGCGGAAAGCGCGGTGAAGGGCGGGCAGAGAACGATCTCGGCCTCATCGAATTTGCCGACTTCACGCAGGATATCCTCAACGAGAACACGGGCTTCGGCCTGAGTTTTGTTCATCTTCCAGTTGCCGGCGACGATTTTTTTGCGGTAGATCATGGGTGCGTCAATTTGGCTTCGCTTTCAGGGGAAGCGCCTTTTTTTCCAGACTTTTTCAAACTCTTCCTTGGGGATTTCAACGGGTTCAAATTCGGAGTCGCGGGCGATGACAGAGAGTGCCGGCATGGGACCCGAACTCAAAGCGGTGCTTCCGGTCGACTCTGTCTTGGTGGCGTAATCGCAAAAGCCGTTCTGAAAACATTCCATTTTGCGCACCTCGCGGCCTTCCTGATCAATTTCACTGAAGAGCCAGACGGGCTCATCCGGATTCGTATGTTTCCATTTGACCCGAATATATTTCATTTTGTTGGGCCATTGAATGTCGTTTCGGGACAAAGCGCAATGTTTCGTTTATCGGGTGGGGCACCTCATTTTTTGTCGGGGATACTGGCCACGCCGGGCAATTCCCGGCCTTCAAGAAACTCGAGCGATGCCCCACCGCCCGTGGAGATGAAGGAGACCTTGTCTGCCACCTTGGCTTTCTTCACCGCCGCAACCGAGTCGCCGCCGCCGATGATGCTGACGGCGCCGGTATTTTTGGCGATGGCCTCGGCGATGGCGAAGGTGCCCTTGGCGCATTCGGGCACTTCAAAGACGCCCATCGGCCCGTTCCAAAGAATGGTTTTGGCCGTGGCGACTTCGGTGGAATAGAGCTGCACGGTTTCGGGGCCGATATCGACACCTTGCCAGCCGTCGGGGACACCCTCGCCCGGCTTGAGATATTTCCCGCCCGGCGCCACGGTCTTGGCCTTGAAGTCGATTTGTTCGACGATGTAATCGTCGACAGGCAGGAGGAACTTGACGCCTTTTTCCTTCGCCTTGGCCAGCGCCAGTTTTGCGGTCTCAATCTTGTCGGGTTCGGAGAGCGAATTGCCGATTTTTTTGCCGAGCGCGAGACTGAAGGTGTAGGCCATCGCACCGCCGATCAGGATCGTGTCGGCCTTGTCGAGCAGCCGGTCGATGACCTTGATTTTGTCCGAGACTTTCGCGCCGCCGAGAATAACGACGAACGGGCGCTTCGGCTTGTCGAGTTCCTCGCCAAGATAGCGGAGCTCCTTTTCCATCAGGAATCCGATGGCGCGGACCGGGACATACTTGGCCACGCCGGCGGTGGAGGAATGGGCGCGGTGGGCGGCGCCGAACGCGTCGTTGACATAGACATCGGCGAGCCGGGCCAACTTCTGGCTGAAGGCGTCGTCATTGGCTTCTTCCTGGTCGTAGTAGCGGAGATTTTCGAGCAGCGCGATCTCCCCGTCCTTGAGTTCGGCGGCGGCCTTTTCGGCAACTTCACCGACGCAATCACCGATGAATTTCACCGGCTTGCCGAGCAACTCGGAAAGTTTTGCGGCGGCAGGCGCGAGGCTTTGCTTGGGATCGCGCTTGCCCTTGGGGCGTCCGAGATGCGCACAGAGAAGGATGCGCGCGCCCTGCTCGACGAGGTATTTGATCGTCGGCAAGGTTTCCTTGATGCGCGTGTCGTTGGTGATGACCTGCACGCCGTCCTTTTCCTGCAGGGGCACGTTATAATCGACGCGGACAAGGACGCGTTTGCCCTTGAGCGGGATGTCGCGGATGGTGATCTTGGCCATGGGAGTTGGAGCTTGGTCGCCGCGGCAACGGCGGTCATCGACCGCCGCCGCCACAGCCGCAGGGATTAACCGATGATGAGCTTGAGGAGGTCGACGCAACGGTTGGAGTAGCCCCATTCGTTGTCGTACCAACTGATAAGCTTGAAGAACTTGCTGTTGAGCTCAATGCCCGAACCGGCGTCGAAGATGCTCGAGTGGGTGTCGTGGATGAAGTCGGAGGAGGTGACTTCATCCTCCGTGTAGGCAAGGATGCCCTTGAGGTAGGTTTCGCTCGCCTTCTTCATCGCCGCCTTGATCTCGGCGTAGCTGGTGGCTTTAACCGTCTTGACCGTCAGATCGACGACAGAGACCGTGGGCGTTGGCACCCGGAACGACATGCCGGTGAGCTTGCCTTTGATCTCCGGCAGCACGAGGGCGACCGCCTTGGCCGCGCCGGTGGTGGAGGGGATGATGTTGATCGCCGCGGAACGTCCGCCCTTCCAGTCTTTCTTCGAGGGACCGTCCACCGTCTTTTGCGTGGCGGTGTCGCTGTGGACCGTGGTCATGATCCCTTCCTCGACGCCGAAGCCCTCCTTGAGGAGGACATAGACGATGGGGGCAAGGCAGTTGGTGGTGCAACTGGCATTGGAGATGATGTTGTGCTTGGCGAGGTCGAGCTTGTCCTGATTGACCCCGAGCACTACGGTGATGTCCTCTCCCTTGGCTGGGGCGGAGATGATCACCTTCTTGGCGGCGGCGGTAATATGGCCCTTGGCTTTCTCCGCCTCGGTGAAGAGGCCGGTCGATTCGATGACATATTCGACGCCGAGTTTGCCCCAGGGCATCGCGGCGGGGCCTTCCCGGACGGCAAGACATTTGATCTTATGACCGTTGACGACGAGGACGTCGTCCTCGGGAACGCTCGGGCTCGACTTCTCGCTCGTTACGGTGCCGTTGAACTTGCCCTGCGTTGAATCATACTTAAGCAGATAGGCTAGGTTGTCCGCGGGCACAATATCGTTGACCGCGACGACATCGACCGTTTTGCCAAGAAGTCCCTGTTCCGCGATCGCACGAAAGACCAGCCGCCCGATACGCCCGAAGCCATTGATACCGATTTTTGTCATAGTTGTGTTCTTTTTTAAAGTGAAGTGAAGCTACTCAAGTGCCAGTTGGCATAGAGAAACTAGTTTCTCATCCGCGTGCGTCAACGGGAAAACACGCTTTGCTTGGACACGGCTTTTTCTTGGCTTGCACTGCGCCTTGTGGCTCTGCGGCTTGCATTATATTCAGCGACCGCGTCATGCCATTATAAGAATAATTCATGAGTTGGGATCTACCTTGAATTTGGCCGGAATTGGCTAGAACGGAGTGTATCATTTTCGAGCGAAGTGCTCCTTTGCTTTCCTCCGCAAATCGAAGAAAGTAAAAAAGCGATTTATCCCGCTGCCGACTCCTGTTTGATGTGGCCATCGAGAACCATCTTCTCGAAGTACGCTTTGGCCGTAAGAGTGCAGTCCACAAGATTCAAAAACTCGACCTTCTTGAGTTTGACTTGCTTCGACATATCCCCGATCAGGTCATCTCCCACTTCATTAGCGCCATGACTCATGAAGGTAAAGATCGGGGTCTTCTTACCCCGGTTCATGAACCAGAACATTATGTGGCGCCTGCCTTTCATCTCCTTGAGAAAGCCTTTTGCAACCAAAGAATGTTCAATGTCCCGGCATTTCCGGGTCATGCAGAGAACAAAGCTAAGAGTTTATCGCGAAGCACAACAGTATCGGGCGTTAGTTCCTCATCCGATGCACCTTGGAGACTCTCGTAGAGAGAGAGCAGCATGCAGTCGAACTCATCGATAGCCTCTTCAAGATCGCGACCTCGGGCGATAATAGAAAACTCCGCATTCTCAACCTTAACCGTTCCAACCCTCTCTTCGACATCGACATGCAGCGAATGAGCGCATGGGTGCAGCTTGTCGCCATCGCGAACAAAGTGATGCGCGAAATACTTCAGAGGCTCCGCGTTTGAAACAGAAAAATTAATCTTCGGAGGCTCTGGGTCTAGAACAGAAAATTTAGTGTTCCATGAGACAGTTGGCCCCTTAGGTTCGGTGATACTGATTTGTTCTTCTTCTAGCGTGCTCATGTGTTTGGGATGTTAGGATTAGGAAGGCTTGCCTGGTGAACGTGTAAAGGTTTTTGACCGACGGGTTCACCGTTATAAAGGGCCTCAACAATGTAATCCCCAGGTATTGGAAAGGTAACATTTGTCAGAGGAATATTGAAATTTATGTAAATTGGTCCGATAGCGGACGGCGGAGGTTTTGGAAGATTTGCCGTGAGCCCGAAGCTGCCGACGACGGCACCTGTCGCCTGCTTCACGTTAACCGCAAGTGTGACCTTTTCTTCCATTACCAAATTGGTCAGGGAAACATGAACAAAAAACCTTTGAGCCTTAAAAGGAAATTGCTGGCTGTGGAAACTTTGGAACAGCCCCACCAAGGTGTTCTTACCGGTACCTTGTTCAACAACAGTAAGATCACAGAAGGCTATAAGTGAGAGCACGGGATCAGGCATGACCGTCAAGTCAGAGATAAGGTTGAAATTTCGTCAACACAATAATTTAGCAGCAAAAGGCGCATTGCAAAGTGTCGGGGACATCCTGATTGATTCAAACTGATCCACTACTGCCGTCCGCCAAGACCTGCCGCCCGGAGGACCGCCGCAGCGGAAATGCCAGCCGCTCGGAGAGCGTCGTGATCCCCGCGTCCGTCGGTTCCAGCCCCGCCGTGGCCAGGCTGGCCAGCAGATCGCCCAGCGCCTGCTGCTCTTCGGTGGAGACGCCGCCCCAGATGATCCGCGGCGTCGCGCCCGGGATGCCGTTGATGTCGAGGTACTGCCGGAAGAGCTGGTTCCCCAGCGTCAGCCCCAGCAGCATCTGGTCGTACTGCCGGATGTCCTGCCGCACGCTTTCGTGCTGCTTGCTCACGCCCGAGTTCAGTCCCGTGCTCATCGGCCGGGCCGAGCCGACCTGTCCGAGGATGACCTTCGACTTTTCGTCGTCGCACACGTCCTTGAAGGCCTTGAACGCCTCGCCGTTATGCTGGCTCGCGGCCTGGACCAACTCCACCTGTGTCTCGGTGCTCACGACCAGCCCGAAAATCTTGGTCGCCGCCTGAAACGCCTGCGTTAGCGCTGAGCGCGTCTCGTCATCCGCCGGATCGAACTTTCCCACCAGGAACGGCGCCCCGTACCGGTCCAGGAAACGGGACCACCAGTCCCGGCTCATCGCCGACATCAGCCACCAGAACAGCAGGCACCGGAACGGGCCACCCCAGAAATCGGCCAGTTGCAGCAGGTGCCCGCGATGGAGCACGTACCGGTTCGGGTTCGGCGGCTCGCGCCGGCCCGTCACGTAGCCCAGTTGCGGGTCCACTTCCCAGAGTTGCAGGAAGCCCGTCGTATAATCGAGGTCCAGGTGCGGCACCGGGTTGAGCCGCGCCAGTTCGTAGCGCAGGCCGGGGCGCGTGCTCGGCTTGAAGACCTTCTCTACCAGCGCCACCGGGTAAAGCGTCGAGTCGAGCAGATGATTGCACGCCCGCACCAGGTCTTCCTGGAAATAACCCACCAGGTCCTGGATCGCCAGCGCCGCGCGCACGTCGTCGGGACGCGATTTGTCCGCCGGCTGGATCGAGATCGAGTCGCCCAGCACGGCCAGCTTCCGCTTGGCAAATTCGCACTGGATATGGCTGTCCGAGGCGAGCACGTCGCGGTAGACGCTGAAGAGATCGCGCACATTGCCCAGTTCCGCGCCGGCCAGCACGTCGCGGATGCGGTCGACGTCCATCAGGTTCGCCTGAAAGCCGGGCTCCGTGCGGAAATTGTAGAAATGCTTGCGGCTGCGGCGCGGGATCCAGGTTTCGAGCCACGCCTGGAGGCGCGCGCGCAGGTTCCGGCGCGCGGCGGTGTTTGGGGTCGGATTGAGCAAGGATAGGGGCATGGGTATCTCCGGTAGGATGTTGGGCGGACCAACGGGAAAATTCTTCCCGTTTGCTCTGCCACCTTGGACTCCCCTCCCCTCGTATGTCTTGGCGTCCTGCGCGGCTTTGGGGGTTGGAGCGGCTTTCAGCGATTTGTTGAAGCACCCTCTGTAATTTCGTGCGGCTTGGTCCGCAACACCACCGAGTTACCCAATTGTTACACAAACAGCCTGTTTTTTAAGTGACCCTCAAGCTTGCCAAGCGGTAAGTTTTCCATTCCATGAAACCTTCCTTTCTTCTCAGTCTTGCCGTTGTGTTGCTGGCGGCACTGCCAAGCCCGGTCTTCGGGCAAACGGCCACCACCGTCACGCCCGCGCCCGCGAATGCCAACGTCGAAACGATTATCGCCATCCGGCACGGGGAAAAGCCGCCGGGGGGGCTCGGGAACCTGACCTGCCGCGGGCTCAACCGGGCGCTGGCGCTGCCCAACGTGCTGATCCCCAGGTATGGCAAGCCCGATTACGTTTTCGCCCCAAACCCCGAGGAGCAGGTCACCGACAAGGGGGGCAAATTCTACTACATCCGTCCGCTCATCACCATCGACCCGACCGCGATCCGCTGCGGCCTGCCGGTCAACACCCCCTATGGCTATACTGAAATCGACCAACTCGCCGCCGAGCTGAAAAAGCCCGCCTACCAGCACGCCGTGGTTTTCATCGCGTGGGAACATCTGAAGCTCGACGATTTCGCCAAATTGATGGTCAAGTCGTATGGCGGCGATCCCGGGCAGGTTCCGCCGTGGCCGCACGATGATTTCGACACGATTTTCGTCTTCAAGATCACCCACCAGGACGGCAAGGACACCCTCGCTTTCACCATCGATCACGAGGGGCTCAACAACCTGAGCGATACCTGCCCCTAGTCTCCCGCAGGCTTTGGAGCGCCCGGCGGCTGGTTGGTTGAAGCCGGCGCATTCGTTGCGGGAACGACCGGCTTCGGCGACGCGCTTGGGGCTGTCGGTGGCGTATTCGTCGTAGCTCCCGGTATGGCCAGGACTGGAATGACTGGAGGTACGCCCATCCGGTTGTAAATCACGCCGCCCGGTCCAACTGAATAGGGATAGGGCATGCCCGGCATCATCCCGGGATAATAACGCGGCATGGGCGGTGAATTCACCAGTTGCATACCGGCGTCATACTCGTTCGGATGGTCCTTTTGGATCGCCGCCAGATGGTCCCCGATCATCTTTGCCGGAACCAGGTTGCTCGACGATTTCAACGCAGCTTGGTATGAGACGACGGCTTGCGCGTACTGGCCTGCCTCCTCCTGATGAATGCCTGCCATCAATGAATTCAACCCTAAAGGATCAAACTGCGTTACAGACGCGTATGGCCCCAGCCCCGAATTTTGAGAGAAGTATTGCTCGATGCCGGCAGCCTTGCCCAGCAGCTGCCAATCCTCGCGTGTCTTTGCATCCTCAATGACCCGATTCAGGAAGGCCTGCGGTTTCTCGTCCGGTGCGGGAGCGGCGCCCTGAAACGTGTCGAAATAATGTTGCATGATAAAGACGAACATCATGGCCGTCAGTTTCGGATTGCCGGACGATCCGTTGTTGGAATTAATGGAACCCATGTTGTAGTTCGACGGCAAACCCGCCCGGACATCGTTGTAGACCCGGACGTACTGGGACAACTGGTTGATAATCTGCTGGGCATCGTTGTCGTAACCGCCATTGACCGACCGCATCGCCTGAATTTGCCTGAGAGCCGGTTCCATCTCGTCGAGCGTCTTGATGTTATTAAAAATATCCTCGGCGCTCGGTCCCGGCGCAGCTGTCTTGACGTCCGTCTTTGCTTTGCCCAAGTCTTGTATCCTCTGCAAAATTTCCGAACGCGGAATAACCGTTATCCCATAGCCGTTCTGCGACAAATTCCGCAGGTAATTGCCCGCCTGTTCCGTCTGTCCGCCGGCAAGAGCGGAAAGATAATCCTGCCATCCCGTCGTGAATTGATACGCCGCCGAGAGCCTTTGGACGGAATTCTGCGCCCCCGGATAAAACATCCCGGGGTAGGACATCCCATTGGGCAACGACTGCGCCTTCTGCAGCTCCTGCAGCACGGCGTCCAGGTCCGCCGGTTTTTGCGCCTTCAGGATCGCATCCTTGGCGCGATCAAGAACCCCCTCCACCTCTGTGTTTATGGCGTCGCTGCGCGCTTTTTGCTCGTTTTTGATTTCGTCCAGCAGGTCCCTGCCCGCCTTCTGCACCGCGTCCGAGGTATATACCGATAAAATCTGCTGCAGCGTCGATTGCAACTGGTTCAACTGGTTCGGATCATTCGTATCATCGGTAAATTGGTTCAACGCGAACGCATAAGCCCCCGGATTAAAGCCTCCGCCCGGGTAAAAGGCTCCGTTCGGGAGGACAATTCCGTTCGGCTTGGCGTCCTTGGCCTTTGCCGCCGCTTCGTCCTGCATGGCTTTCTTCAGCGCCGCGACCTTGTCGTCCAGCGGCGTGGCATGCCCAGGAAGAGACCCCGCCAAAACCGCCGCCAGCACCCCGCAAAAAAGCCAGTATTTCATAGGACGTCCACCCATCTGATCGTTCCCATCCCACCGCTTATTACAAGGTTTCGCAGGCTTTTTCGTCCCAGCAAGCGCAAACGACGCGACCGATATTTAGTAGAACAAATACGAAAGTCCGTAATTGCCTAATGGCACCGTAAGACTTGTCGCCAACCCATGGTCACTCCACCACCTCAACCGGGCATTTCGGCAGCACGGCGAGGAAGGCTTTGCCATAGGGCTTGGTGAGGATGCGGTTGTCGAGGATAACCACGATGCCCTTGTCCTGCTGCGTGCGGATGAGCCGGCCCACACCCTGCCGGAATTTCAGCAGCGCCTCGGGCAGCGAGAACTCCCGGAACGCGTCACCGCCCTGCTCGATGATCCGCTCGCACTTGGCCTGGGTGAGCGGATGATCGGGCACGGCAAAGGGGAGCCGGGTGAGGATGACGTTGCTCAACGCCTCGCCCGGCACGTCGACCCCCTGCCAGAACGAGTCGGTGCCGAAGAGGACCGAATCGCGGTCTTCCTTGAACCGCTGCAGCAGCCGGTGCCGCGGCATCGCCCCGCCTTGGACGAGGCAGGTGATTTTCTCGCTGCGGAAGAACGAGGCGAGCGTGTCGGCCAGCCGCTGCATCGTCTGGTAACTGGTGAAGAGGACGAACGCCTTGCCCTGCGTCATCGAGACGAAATGGCATATCCAGTGCTCGAGCGCCTTTTCATACGCGTCGCGCGCGGCGGGCTCGGGCATTTTCCTCGGGATGAAGACGCGCATCTGGCGCTGGTAATCGAAGGGCGAATCGACCTGGAGCGTCACGGCCTCCTCGCCGCCGATGCGGTTGACGAAATAGCGCAGGCCATCGCCGACCGCCATCGTGGCGCTGGTCATGATCGCGGTGTTGTCGGGCCGGAAAATGAGCGAGCGCAATTGCGACGCCACCTCGATCGGCGCAGCGGTGAGCGTCAGGCGCGTCTCGCGCTTCTCGTGCCGTTCGACCCAATAGACGTGGTCGGCGCGGGTCTGGCCGATGAACTCGCCGATGCCGGCGCGCATCGCCTCGACCCGCCGGGCCGCCTCCTGAACCTCGGCCTTGAAGACCTCGTCCTCGATCTCGCGGGCCGCGTCAGCCAGGTTGCGGTAAAGCCGGGCTAGCGGCAGGTCGAGCGAGTTCTCCGCAATGCCCGGCTCGCGCAGCCGGACTTCCCGGGCGCGTTTGAAATCGATCGCGCGTTCCACCCGGTCGAAAAAGAGATCGACTTCCTCCTCCGCTTCCAGCACCAGCTTCATCGCCTCGCCGCTGCGCAGGGCCGCAACGATCCCCTTCTGCGTCCGGGGATGAAAAAGCCGGTGCAGCAGGTAGCGCAGGCTGCCGTGGGAAAGGTCGAGCCCGAGATGCCGCGCCGCCACGCCTTCGAGCGTGTGGGCCTCGTCGAAAATGATGAAATCGTTGTGAAAGAGATAGCCCCGCTCTTCCAGCGCCCCCTCGGCCCCGGCGAGGAAATTGAAGAAGAGCGAGTGGTTGAGCACCAGGACGCGGGCCGATTCGGCCTCCCGCCGCGCGCGCTGGTAGAAGCATTCCGGCCCCAGGCCGCAGGTGCGGGCGGTGCAGACGTGGGGCTCGCTGCAAACCTGGAGCCAGACCTGCGGATCGGGCGCCGGGTCGAGGTCGGAGAGGGTGCCGTCGTGCGTACGGTGGCTCCACTCCCAGATGCGCTTCATCTCCTCCTGCTCACGGGAGGCGAAAAGCTCGCCGCCATGACTCATGGCCCGCTCCAGCCGCCGCGGGCAGAGATAATTTTGGCGGCCCTTGAGCAGCACCGCCTTGAACGGTTCCGGCAGCAGCTTTTGCACGAGCGGTATGTCCTTGTGAAAGAGCTGTTCCTGCAGGTTGATCGTGTGGGTGGAGACGAGCGCCTTGCGATTTTCCGCCAGCGCGTGGAAAACCGCCGGCACGAGATAGGCGAGGCTCTTGCCCACGCCGGTGCCCGCCTCGACGATCAGGTGCGAGCGGTCCCGGCAGGCGCGCGCGACCGCCGCGGCCATCGCCTGTTGCTGGGGCCGGTACTCGAAATCCCGCGACTTGGCCAGCAGGCCGCCGGGACCGAAGGCAAGATTCACCTGCCGCTCGAATTCCTGGGGAAAATCATTGAGCGGCGCAATCATGGCGTGAAACAGTCGCCGCCAAGCCCGGTAAGCTTGTTGAGATCAGGCATAAATGAGGATCAAACAATATTAAAGGATTCCTATTTTGCCGTGTTCCATGCTAAAGGTTCAAAGGTAGTATCTTTGACCCTAGGTTGGCAATTCCCCTATTTTTCACTTTCCTGATTACGTTTCCATGGAGCTGACCAAGAATCCGGAATACCCGACCCTGGGGAGTCGTCCCGCGACTGGAAGACAACGGGTGTCCCGCGCCCTCCCGTCCGACTTTCCGCACCGCACCGCATGAAGCAGTGCCTCGTCATCGAATTGTGGTGGCTTGGCGATGCGACGCTCATGACGTCCGCCGTTCGCGGCCTGCTGGAAGATGGATGGAAAGTCACCGTCCTGGCCAAACCGCAGACCCGCGCCTTTCTCGAATCGGCCTACCCGCAACTCGATTGGATCGAGTTTGAAGCTCCCTGGACGGCTCTTTACGGAAAATACAAATTATGGCGCTGGCCCTGGCGTGACATCTTCCGCGTCCTGCGGGAATTGCGCGCCCGCCGCTTCGACGCCTCTCTCTCCATCCGATGGGACCCCCGGGAACATTTCCTTCTCTGGCTGGCCGGCATCCGGCGCCGCATCGGTTTCAAGACCCCTTGGAGCCTCTGGTTTCTCAATGAACCAATCTCCGGCCATAATCCCGGGCTGCACCGCGTCGAAGACTGGTGGGAAGTGCAGCGCCGCCTCGGTCATCCGACCGCGACCTGCCTTCCGCCCCGGCTGACTGCCGACCCCACGCTCACGGAACGGTTCCGAGCCCGCTTCGGCCGCGATCCCCGGCCCGTCCTCGCCATCCATTGCGGCGCGCGCATCGCGTTGCGCCGCTGGCCCGTTGCCTATTTTAGCGAGTTGATTTCGCGCCTGCGCCGGGAATTCGATTTCCAGCTCGCCCTTTTTCCCGATCTCGATGGTTACGGCAACGAACTTCAGAGCCTCGCCGATCATACCTTCACCGGCTTAAGCACGGCCGAGATGCTCGCCGCCCTGAATGGCGTAGCCCATCTGATCTGCAACGACAGCGGTCCCTCACATCTGGCCGACGCGCTCGGCATTCCGGTTATTGCCATCTTTGGCCCGGGCAACCCCGAAAAACTGCGGCCCTTTCATCGGGACAACCTGGTCGTCATCCGTAACAACTGCCCTTACCACCCCTGTTCCGATTACTGCCGCTTTCCCGAACCCTACTGCATGACGCAACTGACGCCCTCTCTGGTCTGGCCCGAAATTCGCGACAACCTGCTGGCCCGGGGACGCATCCCGCGGCTCGCTTCCCTTTCCGTTCGTGAGTCCGGCGAGGCTGAAACGAAAATCTAAATGTCAGCCCAACCTAGGCAAGCGACCCATGGCTACTTTTGATAAGAGTTCCAGTCCCGAGATCAACACCATGAATGCAAGCTGTCTCTCCGTTGTCATGCCCGTCTATAACGAGGAGAGCACCGTGACGGAAATTATCCGGCGCGTCCTCGAGCAGCCGGTTGTGCGCGAGCTCATCATCGTCGACGATTGTTCCTCGGACGGAACCCACTCCGTCCTTGAAAAACTGGCCGCCGCCGACAGCCGTATCCGCCTGTTTCGTCATTTCGTCAACCAGGGCAAGGGCGCGGCCCTGCGCACCGGCTTTCGCGAGGCGCTTGCCGACGTCGTCATCGTCCAGGACGCCGATTTGGAATATGACCCCGTCGAATACGGCAAATTGCTGGCCCCTATTTTAAACGGGCGCGCCGACGTTGTCTTCGGCTCCCGCTTTCTCGGCTCCGAAGCCCACCGTGTGCTTTATTACTGGCATTCGGTTGCCAATTACTTTCTCACCCTTCTCTCCAACATGGTCACCAATTTGAACCTCACCGACATGGAAACGGGGTTCAAGGCGTTCCGGCGCGAGGTCATCCAAAAAATCGACCTTCAGGAAAACCGCTTTGGTTGCGAGCCTGAAATTACCGCGAAAATCGCCCGGTTTACCCCTAGGTTGAGAATCTACGAGGTTGCCATCTCCTATTATGGCCGCACCTATGAAGAGGGGAAAAAAATCGGATGGCGCGACGGCGTCCGGGCCTTCCTTGCCATCCTCAAGTACGGGATTTTCAGGTAAGAAGGCGTCCTGCCATGGACAAAGACACTCTGGAAAGAATCGACGGCGCGCCGAGAGCGAGACCGGCGCATATTTCAATCGTGCCGACACCTGCCGCACTCTTGAAGCTTTCCGGCCGCAACCCGTCCCCTGCGGTTCCAAATCAGACGCCGCATCGCAGTAAATGAACGCCAACGCAAAACCGCCTGAATCCTATCAGAGCCGTTTTCTCGAAAGGGACGTGGCCGAAGACTACGCGTGTCGTGAATATGGCGCGGAAAGCTATGCTTCTTCCATCTGGGAATGGCAGGCGCCCCTGGTCAGGAGATTGCTGGAGGAGGCCCGGCAAGAAGAGCCTGCGGGGCGTCACCTCGATTTCGCCTGCGGCACAGGCCGCATCACCCGGTTGACCGAGGAAATCTTTTCGGAGGTTGATGCCTTGGATATTTCCCCCGCCATGGTGGGACTGGCCCGCGCCACGTGCCCGCAGGCCCGATTCTTCGTGGGCAATATCCTGGAGAGTCCGGATCTCTGTCCGGGCCCCTACGCAAGCATCACCGCCTTTCGATTCCTGCTCAACCTGGACCCCCCCTTGCGCCTTCCCCTTCTGGCCGGGTTGCGCCAGCGACTCAACCCGGGTGGCATGTTGCTGATCAACCTGCACGGCAATCGCCATTCCCTGAGACAACCGGCCATTCTTTGGAAAAGATGGCGGTACGGCAACAGCACCGCGAAAGATGGGCTCATGCTCAACGATATGAGTGAAAATGAAGTTCGACGTTGCCTGGAGTCCTCGGAACTTCTCGTGGAAAGGGTTTACGGGACCGGCGTATTGCCTCCCACCGTCTATCGCTGGCCGCTCCGGCGTTTTTGGAGCTGGATCGATTGCCGATTGTCCGCCATGCGTTTTCTGCGTCATTTTTGCATCGATCTGATTTTTGTCTGCAGACGGAAGGATTCACCTGTCAAATGAAAGAATGGTTTGATCTTTTTCATCCGGTGAAGGGGATCTCCGCACCCGTGCGGGTCTTCACCTTGCTAACGAGGGGAAAGATTCCCATTCTCTGGTTGCCTGAAGACCGGCAAATGGCGGATGCCACCTTGCGGCTTTACCCGCCGCAGACCCTCCTGGCCCGGGCCCTGATCAGGCTGCTGCGCGCATGCTTGTGGATGGGCATCCGGATTCCCTTCCAAACAACAAGCATTCCCATCGATGAAAACACCGCTATCGCCGGATTTTTAAAAAGCCTGGCGCCCGACAGCCCAAGCGTGCCTCCCTTTGGAGTTCTGAGCGGCAATATCAAGACGGTGGGACGGCGTTATTCCCTGCTTCTATTTGACGCCGCCGGCAAGCCGGCGGTGGTGGTCAAATTGGGTGTGTCCGAAAAGGCCCGGCAATTGATTCGAGCCGAACAGGAATTTTTCTTTCCCAAAGGTCCTGCTTTCCCGGGATTGCCGGACACCCTCGCCATTTACGATGGCCAGGATGCCAGCGCGATCGCCTACCGGTATGTCGAGGGATCTTCCCCCATTCCCCAGCAAAGCGGAGAAATCGCCGCGGTGTTGAATTCCTGGATTTATGACAGTGAGCCTGTCCCCATAGCCCATTTGCCGATTTGGGCCAGGTTGCAAGTCCTGAACCAGGAAAATCCCGGTTTGAATTCGGTATTCAAGATCTTGCAAAACAACCCGATCAAGCCGGTTTTGTTTCATGGAGATTTTGCGCCCTGGAATATTCGGGTGATCCCCTCTCCCCTGGAGCCCAAATGGGTGGTTCTCGACTGGGAACGCGGCGTCCGACAAGGCCTGCCGGGGTGGGACTGGTTTCACTATTTTGTCCAATACAACACCCTGGTGCGGCACGCCTCGCCGCAAACAACCCTTTCGGATATCGAAGCCTTATGGGAAGAACCGGGCTTCCTTGCCTACGCGAAAAAAACCGGCATCCAGGGGATGCTCAAGGAATTGACCTTTCTTTATCTCCTCTATTTGCTTCGCTTCCACAGTCCCAGGGATAAGACGCGCCAGGCCCGTCACTTGTTGCAGGCTTTCAAGGAGCGCTACTTCAGTGATGTTGTTCTGAGCCAGCGCAAGCTCAAAATCAGTGTCGTCACTCCCAGTTACAAACAGCTTCCCTGGCTCAAGCTTTGCGTCGCTTCGATTGCGGACCAGGAGGGAGTTGCCGTCGAGCACATTATTCAGGATGCGCAAACCGGGCCCGACCTCGAGGCGTGGATACGGACCCATGCCAAATCCCAGTTGTACGTGGAAGCCGACACGGGCATGTATGACGCGATCAACCGCGGTTTTGCCCGTGCCTCGGGCGACATTGTCTGCTGGTTAAACAGCGACGAGCAGTACCTGGAGGGAACCCTTGCCAAGGTAACCCGCTTCTTTGAAACGCACCCCGACATCGATGTCCTCTTCGGCGATGCCATCCTCGTGGATAACAAGGGCGATCTCCTTTCCTACCGGCGGACGGTTGCGCCGAAGCTGCATCATATCCAAGCCTCCCACTTGAACGTGTTGTCCTGCGCCACTTTCGTGCGTCACTCCGTTCTGGATCGGGGTTATCTTTTAAACACCCGCTGGAAGACGATTGCCGATGCCGTATGGGTTGCGGATTTGCTCGAGGCCGGCGTCCGCATGGCTGTCATAAACGAGCCTCTCTCCGTATTCACCATCACCGATGCCAATCTAGGTCAATCGAGCATCGCTTCTTCCGAAGCAAAACTCTGGCGTGAAGAAACATCCTCGAAGGCCAGCAGTTATTGGCTGCGCCCTTATTTCGTGTTGCAGCATCGCTTCACGAAACTCTTCCATGGCGCCTATTGGCCTCGATCCATAGCTATTAAAATCTATACTCTGGCCAGTCCCAAAAAGAGAGTCTGCCAGGAAGCTCGACATCTTGGCTTCTTCTGGCCCCGTGCGTAGCAAACATAACTTTTTGCTGTTAAGCCGCCAAATATTTGTTTATATTGTACAGTCTTTATTCAAGACTGTTGTGAAGTTGTCATTTTTTTACAAGTTGTTTATACTGTTGGTTCTTGGCTTGGTTGTGGTCTTTGTCGTCGACCCGCTTGATCCGACCACGGTCTCCACGCCCTTTTGCCTGGGTATCGTCCTGATGGGGCTTTCCCTGCGCCAGGACACCCGCCTCGTGGTTCTGGTCAGTTTGATTTACAGCATATTGACCGTTGTTGCCCTGCTCCAATTTCATAACCATAACGTCGCCGCCCATGTCATCACTTCCCCTTATTATGCTTCCCACCAGCATTTCCTTTTCTGGCTATTCCAGCGCATTGGGCTTTTTCTTGTCCTTTGCGCCATGGCCATTTATCTGTCCCATTATCGGACGGATACGCAGCGTATCCTCACCCACGTCCAGGACATTCTCGCCAAATTACCGGCTCCCGTGGCGATTTCCGACGCTGCCGGCTACATCGTCTTTGCGAACGAAGCGCTCCGCACGGCATTCCCGCAAGAGGCGGCCGAACTTATCGGTAAGCGCTATGTCGATTTCTTCATGACCGATGTCCAGGAGGGCAAGGCCATGCGCTACTACATCGAACTTTTTGAAGAAGAGACAAACCGCGTCCATGAAATCGAAGTCAAACCTGCCAATAGTGAGCGTGAAGCCAAGATAAAGGGCCGTCTCACGTGTCTCGGTTCAGGACCAGATCGCGTGATGATCACCGTCCTCTCGTTCGACCAACAGATTCAGAACTCATTGTCGAAGTAGACACGCCACCGGGCCCTTTGCCTTGAATTCGGGGTTCTGAAATTGACGCCTCCCACCCTTGGAAGTAGGTTGTGCAACCTGGGCGAACGCTGTTCGCAATCAAGTAATCTTTACAAGGCATGAAACGCCGTGAGTTCATCCAAAAGGCCTCGTTGGTCGCCGCGGCCGGGTTAACCTGCGGCCTTGACCGCCTTTTCGCCGAGAGCCCCATCGCCCTTGCAGCGGGGGTTCCGCAGCCACCCCAACCGCCCAAGCCACCGTCTCTTTTTGCAGGTCCGAACCCGCCCTACGCGCAGGAGATTCCCGCCACTCCCTTCGACGCGCCACCCGGTTCGTGGACGCTGGTTGGCATGCCGGACACGCAGAATATGGATCAGGGGGAGTACAGCCGGCAAACCGAGTGGATTGTCGCCCATCAAAAGAGTCACAACATTCTTTTTGTCGCGCACGAGGGAGACATCGTCGAGGTCAGCACGGATCTTGACAACTGGAAGCGTGCCCAAACGGCGATGCGCATCCTCACCGATGCCGGAATCCCCTACGCGCTTCTGCCGGGAAATCACGATCTTGGACGTCCGGATTCCCTGCTGGATCGTGTCACTGATGTGCATCACTCCTTCAGTCGTTTCACCTATTTGAACAACTACTTTAGCGCCGAAGATTACCGGCACAGTGAGGCGATGGGGCTGTTCGAGCCGGGCAAAATGGAAAACAGCTGGCATACCTTCACGGCGCCAACGGGGGATTATCTTCTCGTCGCCCTCGAATATGCGCCCCGAAACGAGGCCGTCGAATGGGCCGACCGGATCGTGGCGCAATGCCCCACCCGCAAGGTCATCATCCTTACCCATGCCTACACCAACTGCGATAACACCACACGGGTTAAACTTGATATCACTCCCGCCGGGCGGGATAGCGCCAATGACGGCGATCAGATTTGGGAAAAGCTCGTGCGGAAGCATCGCAACATTTTTTTGGTCCTAAGCGGTCACGTCTGTAATACGGGAACGGGTTATTTGGTCAGCACAGGCAATCACGGCCAGCGGGTACACCAGATTCTTGCGAACTATCAGGCTCTGGTGGTGCCCCACCGACCCTATCACGGCGGCGCTTACCTGAGGCTGATGCAGTTTTATCCGGATGGAGAAACCGTCCAGGTCAAGAGCTACTCGCCCTGGCTGGATGACTGGCTCATGACGCCTGACCAGCAATTCAGGTTCACCATCTAGATGGGTGAGAAGGCCATCTAAAAGTCGGCAGAGACTGCGTGACGAGTCGAATTTTGGCCGCATTCGTGCGGAGCATAAAGTTCTAGCAGCTTTCTGGACGCGCCGTGTGTAGTCTTGGCCCGTTGCCTATGCCCGCCCGTCGATTGCGTATTTTGCAAATCTTCAACCGTTACCTGCAGTATGGTGGCGAGGAAGGAATCGTAACTCAAATTGGAGAGGCCCTGCAGGAATTCCATGACGTGGAAAACTTTCTCACCTCCTCGGCAGAGGTAACCGGAAACAGCGTCTGGTCAACGTTACAAATACCCTGGAAATCGGCATACAACGCCGACGTTTTGTCGAAACTGAGACATTACCATCAAACGGGCCGCTTTGATCTCTGGCAAATCCATAACATCTTCCCGACCATGTCGCCCGTCGTCTACGAAAGGGCCCTCGAATGGAATGTTCCGATTGTCCACTATCTGCACAATTACCGCCTCTCCTGCGTCAACGGCTTTTTTCTCAACCACGGCCAGCCCTGCCAGCGCTGTCTCTCCGGCAATTTTTGGCCGGCTTTCCAGACTGCCTGCTGGCATGAGAGTCATCTGCAAAGCGGTTGGATGGGGCTTATTACCGCCCATATCCGCAAGCTGCCTCTTTTTGAAAGGGTCTTTCAGTGGATCGCCATCAGCGAGGCTCAAAAGCGGGAGTATGTCCGCATGGGTGTTCCAGAATCCAAGATTCGCGTCATCCACCATTTCCTCGAACCGAAGGAAGCCGTTTTGCCCGCTTCCCGTTCGCCCACCGCCATCTTTGTCGGGCGGCTTTCGACGGAAAAGGGCGTCCACCGCCTGCTTGAAGCCTGGAAGCTGATCCAGGGCGGCGAAAGAAAACTGCTCGTGATCGGCGACGGTCCCGAACGGGCCGGACTGGAACGGCAGGCCGCCGGGTTGAAGGGCGTCGTCTTCACCGGCTTTGTTGAAAAATCACAACAGCGCCAGTTTTGGCGGGAAGCCCTCTTCTCCGTCGTCCCTTCCATCTGGATGGAGCCCTTCGGCATGACCGTGCTCGAAGCGTGGTCTCACGGCCGCCCCGTTATCGCCCACAAAATCGGGGCCCTGCCTGAGCTTATCCGGGACGGCGTCAATGGTTCCCTCGCCAGTCCCGACGATCCGGGTGATCTTGCCCATAAAATGGAACAATTTTTTTCACACCCCGAACAGTCCGAATCCATGGGCCTTGCCGGCCGTCTCCTCTTGGAAACACAGTTTAACCGGGACCGATGGCTGAGAGAAATTACTGAAGTATATGGCCTTTTGCAAAAGAAGCCTGTCGTATAAATTCCCGTTTATGGTGGAATCCTCCTCTCCGCAGGGCGTTATCCGCTTGAAAGACCTGGCGTGGAACGGGCGAAATCTTTTCGCCCTGGCCGCCGCGGTTCTCGCCTGCTGGCTCCTCCTTGACACCGTCCTCTACTGTGACACCTCCTACCGCAACGCCTTCAACGGCCGCTGCACCCTCATCGGGCTCTTCCTCAGCACGTTTTGGCATGACTTGTGGGGCCAGCTTGCGGGCCTTATTTCCGGTACGCCCACCGGTTCCATCGCCGCCGAGGCCTCGACCACCGAATGGACCCAGTGCGTCTTCGTTCCGCCCTTGGTCGCGTTCCTTGTCTGGTGGCTCTGGCCGAAGCTGCGCGAGATGCCGGTGCGCGGCCATGCCTCCGGCTACGCCATCCTCGGCGCCGGGTTGCTCTTTTATCTCGGCGGCTACATGGCTGAGAATTATTACGTCGGCGTCGTCTCGATGGAATTGGTCTATGCGGGCATCGTTGTCGTTTTTCTCGGCTGGGCCGTCATGCGGCTGCTGATTTTCCCGTGGGCCTTTCTGCTCTTCATGTGGCCCTACGGTTTCCTCGAGGACATCGCCTTCCAGTTGCGGCTGATCATGTCCAGCCTCAGCCACCACGCTCTCGGCTGGATCGGCGTCGCCAACGTCCTCAACGGCACCGCCATCCTTTCCCCGCCCGGCGCCCCCGCCGCCTTTTCCATCGACATCGCCGACCCTTGCAGTGGGATTCGTTCCTTCGCCGCGCTGCTCATGATCGCCAGCCTCTTCGCTTTTCTCTCCTTCGACCGCCTCTGGCAAAAAATTCTTATCATCCTTGCCGCCGCTCCCCTCGTCATTGTCGGCAACCTCGTCCGCATCGTCATGCTCACCCTCGGCACCATTCATTACGGTTCCAATTTCGCCCTCGGCGCCAACGACCACCCCTCCTGGTTTCACGAAGGCGCCGGCTACGCTGTCTATCTCGTCGATCTCGCCGGCCTGGTGGGTCTCGGCTGGTTGCTGAACCGGTTCGCGCCCGCCGCGGCGGAGAGTTCCCGCTCATGAGTTCAGCCACGTCCCTGACCGCCATCGATCCGCGCAAGGGCCTCATCGTTCTGGGCCTCGCCCTGCTGACCCTCGGCGCCTGCTGGTTGGTCCCGCCGGAACAACCCGGCAATGACACCGGCGTCGTCATGAACTTGCCCGACCGGGTTGGCCCCCTTAAGGCCGTCCCTGAAAAGGTCTCCCAGGCGGAACTGGCCATCCTTCCGTCGGACACCACCTTTGCCCGAAATACCTACGGTTACCCCACG
>JAJSLI010000165.1 GCA_021272315.1 Methylacidiphilales bacterium
GAATCTGAACCCATCGTGTGCTGGGTGATTCCCATGGCCCAAAGGATGCAGACGCCTTTGGCTTCCACGATCATGTGCGCAACTTTTTTCAACGTCTCGATGGACAAACCGGTTGCCTGCTCGGCGGCTTCCAGAGTGAAAGGTTCGAGACTTTTGCGATATTCCTCCAGGCCGTTCACCCATTGGTTGATAAACGCCTTGTGTTCCAAACCCTGATCGAGAATGTAGCGACTGATGGCAGACAGCCATACCAGGTCCGTGCCCGGATGCGGACGGAAGAAAAGATCCGCGCGGCGCGCCATTTCGTGCTCGCGCAGGTCCGCGACAATCAGCTTTTGACCGCGGAGTTTGTGGGCGCTTTTGACGCGCGTCGCCAGCACCGGATGGCTCTCCGCCGTGTTGCTCCCGACAATGAGGACGAGGTCCGCGTTTTCGATATCGCGGATCGAACCGGAGTCGCCCCCGTAGCCGACCGTGCGGAAGAGCCCTGTCGTGGCGGGCGCCTGGCAATATCGGGAGCAGTTGTCGATGTTGTTGGTGCCGACAACGGCGCGTGCCAATTTCTGCATCAGGTAGCTCTCCTCGTTTGTGCACTTCGAAGAGGAGATGAGCCCGATCGCGTCCGGGCCGTGCGCCGCCTTGATCTCCAAGAGCCTGCGGGCGATGAACTGGAGAGCCTCGTCCCAGCTCGCCTGGCGAAACTTGTCTCCATCACGAATGAGCGGCGTTGTCAGACGATCGGGGCTGTTAACAAAATCCCACCCAAATTTCCCTTTAATGCATGTTGAAATTCCGTTGGTCGCGCCGTGTTCCGGCGCGATCTTCAGGATGTGACGGTCCTTCGTCCAGACGTCGAAACTGCAACCGACCCCACAGTAGGTGCAAACAGTCTTAGTGCGGCGAACGCGTGATTGCCGCATGGCCGACTCGGCTTCCGACAGTTTCAGGATTGCGCCGTAGCCCGCTTCCGGCTCGATCTCCTTCACCACCTCGATCATGCCCTTGAGCGCTTTCTTGGGAATCGAGGTGAAATACCCCGCGTGACCCAACATGGATTTTTCCATGAGCGCGTTGCAGGGACAGACGGTCACGCAGTGGCCACACGAGACGCAGCTCGATTCGCCGATGCTGGAGCCGCCGTCCCACAATACTCGGGGGTGTTCGTCTTCCCAGTTGATGGAAAGCGTCTCGTTCACTTCCACGTTCTGGCACGCCTCGACGCAGCGCCCGCATAGGAGGCATTGGTCCGGGTCGTAGCGGTAGAAGGGATTAGTGTTGTCGACTTCGAAAGGCTTGGATTTAAATGGAATCTCCTGGTGTTCGACCGCGAGCATCTTCGTGGTGTTGTGGACGGTGCAGTTGCCGTTGTTGTTGTCGCAGACCGTGCAATAGAGCATGTGATTTTCGAGGACGCGATCAAAAGCCTCTCGCTGCGCCGCCGATGCCGCCGGGGAGTTTGTCGTTACCTTCATCGAATCGGCGACTTTGATTCCGCACGCCCGCACAAGCTTGCCGTCCACTTCGACCATGCATGTGTCGCAGGTCTGAATCGGGCCGAGCTGCGGGTGGTAGCAGACCTGCGGCAACTCGATTCCTGCGAGATTGATCGCATCGATCAGTCGTTCGCCGCTATGTGCCTCTCGCGCCGATCCGTTCAATGTGATCGTGCTCATGTCAACCATCAATACCTCCCGCGGGTCGGCAGGCGGCTTCGAGTTGTGGGTTTGGAAAAGCGTCTGCCTGTGACTCGCCGGACGGAGCGTCGATGCATTCGAAGTCTTTTTCAATAAGGATGAATAGTCCCTCGTAATTACCCGTGCGTTGGAGGGCGTCGATTCCCACCTGGCCCGTCGTGGCCCACTGATGAATCATACCGGTGGGGACGCGAATCAACAGCCGTCGATCTGCAAAGTCGGCGCTCACGACGGACACGTCAGAAGACGCACAAAGCGCGTAGGAGAAGCATTCCTGTTTGGCAGGACCGAAAGCAGTACGTTCTTCAACGATTCCGCTGTTGGCCAGCCGCTGCACCTCGGACTGGCCCAGCCGCAAGCGAATCGAATTGCCTTTGATTCTCAGTTTCATGGAAGCACCTCACGACCACGATGACCTGATGAATGTCTAGTGAGTCATTTTTTAGACTGCGACCGGGGCTGCGCCTTGTGCACTTTTCGGTTCGATTTCGTGAACTTTCGGTGGCGAAATCACGATTGGAAGTATAACAGAGACCGCCATGACTCCGGCAATAATGTGCAGCGCCCCGCGATAAGAACCCTCGACCTCGCGCATGTGGGCGATCAAAAGCGGACCGAACGCACTGGCGCATCCCCAAGCGGTCAGCATGAGTCCGTAGATTGGACCAACATTCTTTGGTCCGAAATAGTCGGCGGCAAATGCGGGCATGGTGCCGAAGCCGCCTCCGTAACACAGCAGTACAACAAAACTAACGATCGTTATCAAAGAAACAGTCGCGATATTTGGATAGCACCAGAAGAGTACCGCTTGAAGGATAAACATGATGGCAAATGTGGCGCGCCTAGAAATCAGGTCTGACACCCACGCCCAGAAAACGCGCCCCGCGGCGTTGCCGATGCTCGCTGCGCCGACCATTCCCGCCGCAACCACCGCGGTCGCTGCCGCCAATTCCTGAAAGATTGGCGCCTCCTGCGAGATGATCGAAATACCCGCGCACGTATTGAGAAACAGCAGCAGCCACAGCGCATACCATTGCCAGGTCTTCAGCGCCTCGCTCAGCGTGTAATCGTGCCCGGAGCGATGCGAAGCTTCCGAAGCCGTGGGTGTCCAGCCCTGGGGGCTGTACCCATCTGGTGGATTGAGCATGAAAAATCCGCCGACAACCGTCACCACCAGATAGGCGATGCCCAGATATGCAAACGTTTTTAAGACCCCAACGCTTTGGATAAGGTGAGTCGCCAAAGGTGCGGTAATGAGAGCACCGGCTCCAAATCCGCCAACAGCGATTCCGGTAATAAGTCCTCGGCGATCCGGGAACCATTTCACGAGAACCGCCACCGGAACGATATAAGCAAACCCAAGCCCGATTCCACCGATCAAGCCAAAACTAAGATACAACCACCAAAGTCTATACGCTGAGAAACTGGCGAGAAATACTCCGAGTCCGTAGAGCGCGCCGCCCGTCACCGCGACAATCCGGGGTCCCTGACGATTGAGCCAAAGGCCTCCAAAGAACGCGGCGATACCCAGCACAAAAATACTGATCGTAAAAGTCAGCGTCACTTCCGAAATGCTCCAGCCGAATTGCTTCGATAGCGGGACACGAAATACGCTCCAGGCGTAAACCGCGCCCAAAGCCACTTGCATGAACACTCCGGCCAGCGCGACGTACCATCGATTAATCGTTTTCATCGCTCGCTCCTAGGATAATGGCATCAGGACAGGCTTGGTCTTGGATATCGCGGATATCGCATCGAGCGTCGCCTGATCGATCTTGAGGTGCGCCATGACCAATTCCGGCGGTGTATGGGCAAGCCACATCGACAGCGAAAGGTCCTGGTAATAGCTGCTCTTGAACATCTCCAGAAAAATCAGATCTGTATCGCCCGTATTCTCGACGTAATGCAGCAGGCTTTTTTCGACGTAGCCGACGTCACCCGCCTGAAAATCCATCGTCCGGCCCTTATTGCCCGTGTCCACCACCGTCATCCGCCCCTTGCCGGCGATGTAATACTGCCACTCGTCGGCGTTGGGGTGCCAGTGCAGTTCGCGCAGCCCG
>JAJSLI010000015.1 GCA_021272315.1 Methylacidiphilales bacterium
GAGCGCGGCCACGAGCACGCTGCCGATGAGGCTCACCGCGTAGGTCTCGAACACGTCGGCGGCCATGCCCGCGCAGTCGCCCACGTTGTCGCCCACGTTGTCCGCGATGGTCGCCGGGTTGCGGGGATCATCCTCGTCGAAGTCGTGTTCGATCTTGCCGACGAGATCGGCGCCGACGTCGGCTGCCTTCGTGTAAATGCCGCCGCCGAGACGGGCAAAGACGGAGATGAGGCTGCTGCCGAGCGCCAGGCCCACAATCGCGTCGAGCGTGTGCTTGTGGTTTTCCGGGTGAAGCGCGTCGCGGAAATAGGCGTCCGCGCCGAGATAAAAGCCGCCCACGCCAAGGAGGGCGAGGCCGACAACGAGCAGGCCCGTCACCGCGCCGCCGTTGAAGGCGACCCGCAGCGCCGGCTTGGCCCCGTGGGTGGCAGCCTGGGTTGTGCGAATGTTGGCCAGCACGGCCACGCGCATGCCGATGAACCCGGCGAGGAGCGAGCAGCTCGCCCCGATGAGGAATCCCAACGCGGCCGCGCCGCCCAGGAAGATGAAAATCAGGATGAAGAGGATCGCCGCGATGCCGCTGATGGTCAGGATCTGGCGGCGCAGGTAGGCCTTGGCCCCTTCCTGGACGGCAGCGGCAATTTCCCGCATCAGGTCGGTGCCGGTGTCGGCGGCGTAAATTTTAACGGCCAGAATGACGGCGGTGGCGATGGCGACCAGGCCGAGGACGAGGGCGGTGGGAATACCGTTTTGCAGTAAGAATGAATCCATGGATGCGATGATGTTAATTGTTATGAGGTGTGAAAGGGCAGGAGTGTAAGCGGCGAGAGACGGAGAGCAATCCCTAAAATCGAGTCAGGGATTGGCCGGCAGCCGCCGCTGGCCCATCATCCTACGTCCCGTCCTTCGCCTCCGTCTGGGCCTATTTTGTCCAATGATTCTCGTGGCTTGCTCTATTTTGAATTGGATGCTGGCTGGGGGAGCGTGCGAAAGGGAGGCAAGTTTACGGGCGTAATTTCATGTCATTTGGCCGGTAAGGTTTGACCCCTTTACATTCTACTTTGATCTATAAATAAATATGCAAATAAGAATTCCTAGTGCCATGCCTAGTAAGGCAAAACTCGCCATTTCAATTCGAATGGGTCTTGGGCTACCGGATACAATATAAAGAAGCTGAAATAGACTACCAAAAAATAACGAGCTACCGGCAATTATTGAGCATAATTTCCCCTTTTTATCCGAAGAGTTATCTCGAAATCCTAAAACAAGAAGAACCCAAGAGAATAACCATAGTGCAGCGAAGACAATTATCAGTACAATTTTATGCATGCCTTTATAAGATTAAACGGGTCAGGCCATAGTATTGTCATAAAGGTGACGCAAGAGAAATAGGAACCGGCATCTTTTCTCATGGCGTAGCGCCCAAACGGGCGAGAGCGGCTTGGGCATGGGGTTCCTTGCCGGCCTTCCGGTACCACGCGATGGCCGTGGGCGTGTCCTGCGTCAAGCCGCCCAGCCCCTTTTCATAGGCGTAGCCGAGGCTGGCGCAGGCGTGCGGTTCGCCCTGGTCGGCGGCTTTTTGCAGCCAGGCAACGGCCTGCACGAGGTCCTTGTCCACGCCCTTGCCGCCGGCGTAAAGCTGCCCGAGCATGTTTTCCGCGTCGGCGTTGCCCTGATCGGCGGCTTTCCGCAGCCATTTCGCGGCCTCTGCCGGGTCTTTCGGGTAACCTTCCGTGCCGGTGAGATACCATGTCGCCACGTAGACCTGGTCCTGGGCGTTGCCTTTTTCCGCGTCTGCCCGCAGCAGACGGTCACCCAGTTGCGGGTCGGCCTTGGCCACGTCGTCGTAGGTGGGCGCCTGCTGGTCCGCGGCGGAGTCGCTGGATGTCCAGAAGGTCACGCCCAGATAAAGCACATTGACGGCAATGAGGATGCCAAACGAGATGAAGTAGTAGCGAAAGGCGGCGCTCAGGTGCCGGTTCGGGCCCGGTTCCAGCACGGCCAGCGCGGGGTTTTCGGGCTGGTAATGGACGGTGACCGGTTGGCTGGGCCGGTAACGCGCGAGGATCGGTTCGGTTTCGCTCGCGGGCACGACATCGGCAAACGAAAGTTTGCTCGAAGTGTAGGTCTTGCCGCCGACTTCGTACCGGAACGAAATGCGAGGCTGGGTGCGCCAGGCGATTTTGGTCCGCTCCGTCGCCGTGACCACGCCCGGCGCGGTGGGCCAGGCGGCGCTGGCTTTGGCGAGGCAGATTTTTTTATAAGCCTGCCATGTCACAAACGGGAACAGGACCAGAACGATCAGCAGGAGCATGGGCAAGATTTAGTCGCTTGATCATCGGAAGTCGATGGCCAACGGAGACACTTTTTTTGATTAAAACCGTCCCTCTTTCATCTTACTAATCTCCCAATCCCTACAACTTGATCTCAGTTGGAATCTTAACTTTTTTCTCGCCGGCCATCGATTTTTTGAGCCGGTCGAAGAATCCGAGATTCACCGGCGTGTTCTCCGCCGTGATGGCCCGGGACTGGCCGCGCGGCAGCGGCTCGACGGGCACGGTGTGGTGGCGGCTGATGAGAAGGTTCGCCTGCCGGATGCGGCGGCTCAGGCACTGGGCCATGCCCATGAGCAGCGCGCCGCCGCCGCCGATGTGTTCGGAAAGATAGACCCGCAGGTTCTCGAGGTTCATGCTCCAGAGCACGGCGTCCTCCCGCACCTGGACGTTGGCTGAGGCGGAGCCCGGATCGAGCACGCTCACTTCACCGAGGCATTCGCCCGCTTCGGCGATGCTCAGTGGCACGTTCTTGCCGGCGACAAAGGCCGAGATGTCCAACCGGCCCGACACGACGACGTAAAAGCAGTCCTGCGGCTCGCCTTCGGTGATCAGCATCGTCCCAGCGGGCAGTTGCTGGTACCTGCCGTAGGGAGCGAGCGTGACCAGCGATTGGTCGCTCAGCCCGGCGAGAATGCCGAGGGCGGGCAGGGCGGGCGGAATCTCCTGCCACTCCGTGCCGGGTGGGGTTTCGGGAAAGGAAGCCTCTTCTTGGGATTCGGGCTGATCAGCCATGCGGTCGAAGGGGTTTGAATGAAATTAAATTGATTCCGGCACGATACAAGTCATACCCTGAAAACCGGTTATACGCGATAACTTTCCCATGGCCGATTTTATTCTTCCCCGCACGGGTATCCTTTCCTTTCTGGACGATGAGTTCCGTGAACTTTTAACCAGTTACGGCATCATCAGGGAAACCAAAGCCGGGGAGCTCATCATTCAGGAGACCACGCCGCAGACGCATCTCTATGTGGTCATCACGGGTGTCTATGCCGTTTCCACCAAGGCGGGGGAGCGGGATGTCAAGCTCGACACGGTTGAGGCGGGGGACTGCTTCGGCGAGGTCTCGCTTTTCCAGCCCGGGCCCGCCTCGGCGACGGTCACATGCGCACAGGCCGGCCGGCTCTGGTGCATGGAAGCGGCGCAACTGCAGCAATTCCTTTTCGACGCCCCGCAGGCGGGATGCGCGCTTATTCTCGGGATTAACACGCTCCTGAGCCGCCGCCTCAAGCGGTCCAACGCCGTTATCCGCGCCAACGAAATCGTGCCAGCCTTCCTGAGCGTCCGCTCTCACCGGCGGAGCGATACCGCGCCGTCGGTGTAGACAGGTTCCGGGAAGCTTTT
The DNA here is from genome assembly GCA_021272315.1 of Methylacidiphilales bacterium. Classification (GTDB taxonomy): domain Bacteria; phylum Verrucomicrobiota; class Verrucomicrobiia; order Methylacidiphilales; family UBA1321; genus JABDGH01. Next base: position 3,678 of record JAJSLI010000015.1, read on the forward strand.
GTGGTGGACCGTGAATTTCGGCAAAAAAGGAGCTGCGGGTGTAGCTAAAATTATACGGACATAAGTTTGTATTATAATCCGCCAAAAATCTCGCGAAAAACTTCACAATTCCGGTTGCCCATGTCAAGGGGCTCTGGTACCACAAAACGCTGGAGCGAGAAAATGAGCAGTCACAATTCTTCACTTTTGGGCACGGAACATGATGAGGCATGGGGCGTTTAGCCTGCTTACCCCGCTTTTCTCATGGCCAACATTTTCCCCAAAGCCACCAACCTGATCCTGATCAAGGCGATGTTCGCCCTGTCGATCATCGGCGGCCTGGTGACCGTGGCCGTCTGGTACTACTTCACGCCCAAGTACTCCCGCGTCGGCTACCAGCCGGTGCAGCCGGTGGCCTTCGACCACAAACTGCACGTCGGGCAGCTCGGTATGGACTGCCGCTTTTGCCACAGCTATGTCGAGATGAGCGGCCACTCGAATTACCCGACGACGCAAGTCTGCATGTCCTGCCACAAGCAGGTCCAGGCCGACAACCCGAAGCTCCAGCCGGTGCGCGACAGTTGGGCCACCGGCCAGCCGATTTCGTGGGTGAAGATTCACAACGTTCCCGACTACGCTTATTTCAACCACTCGGCGCATGTGAACCGGGGTATCAGTTGCGTGAGCTGTCACGGCCAGGTCAATGAAATGAATGTGGTCTTCGAGGACAAGCCGCTGAGCATGGCCTGGTGCCTGAGCTGCCACCGCAACCCGCAAAATTACGTCCGGCCCATCGCCGCGACCGCGCCCGGCTCGACTTCCCCCGTTTTTAATCTCAATTGGAAAGTGCCCGCTGGCATGAGTCAGGCTCAATTGGGCAGAAAGCTTGTCCACGACTGGAAAATCGATCCCCCCACGGATTGTGCAGGATGTCACCGATGAAACGCGTTTTTAATCACCCCAAAGCCCCGGCAACGGGACGCAAGTACTGGCGCAGCCTCGAAGAGTTCGCGGACACGCCGGAATTTCGCGCCCGTCTCGAACGCGAGTTCCCGCAGGGCGCCGCCGAGTTGCAGGGCGACGAGGTGACCCGGCGCGGTTTCATGCAATTCATGGGCGCGTCGATCGCACTGGCCGGGCTCGGCCTGACCGGCTGCCGCCGTCCCGAAATCCACGCCGTGCCCTACAGCAAGGGGGTCGAGTGGCAAGTCCCGGGCAACGCGCTCCACTACGCGACGTCGATGCCGCGCCGCGGTGGGGCCCTTCCGCTTATCGGGACGACTTACAACGGGCGTCCCACCAAGCTCGAGGGCAACCCGAACGTGCCCGGCTTCAACGGCGCGACCGATTTTCTCGGTCAGGCGGCCATCCTCGATCTTTATGATCCGGATCGCTCCAAGACCGTCCTCAAGGTCAAGCTCGACCAAACCGACCCGGACAAGCCCAAGGAATTGCGCGGCGCCGATTACGCCGACGCTTCCTGGGAGGATTTCTGGGAGGAACTCGCCATCCTGCGCCGCGACTACCTGAAGAACGGCGGCGACGGGCTGGCCATCCTGGCCGAGCCGGGCACCTCGCCCACACGCGAAGCGATCCGCGCCGCACTCGTCAAACTCTATCCGAAACATGTCTGGGTCGAGTTCGATCCGTGGAAGAGCCAGTCTCCCGGCGGCCAGGCCGTCTATAACCTCGAGAAAGCCGACGTGATCCTCTCGCTCGACGCCGATTTCCTCGGCGCGACCGACGGCACGGTCCAGACCATCGCCGGGTTTGCCGCGGGCCGCCGCCGCCTCGGCAAATCGGAGGAAACGATGTCGCGGCTCTACGCCGTCGAGGCCCGTTTCTCGCTCACCGGCGGCATGGCCGACCACCGGTTGCGCCTCCCTTCGAGCCAGATTCAGGCTTTCGCGACGCTGCTTGCCTCCAAGCTCGGCGCCGGCGCGGGCAACAGTTTTGGCGCGTTCAGCGACCCGAATATCGACGCGTGGGCGACAGGAGTGGCCAATGATCTGACTGCCGCCAAGGGCCGCTCGCTCATCATCTGCGGCAGCCAGCAGCCGCCTGCCGTGCACATGCTCGTCGCGCAGCTCAACGAGACGCTGGGCAACTACGGCGTCACCGTTACTTACCGGCCCGATTTCAATCTGACGTCCACCCTGCCCAAGCCCGCCACGCTGAGCGACCTTGCCGAGCAGATCAGCCAAGGTACGGTGAAAACCCTCTTCGTGCTTGGCGGCAACCCGGCGTTCAACGCGCCCGTCGATTTGGGCTTTGACGACCTTATCGCGCAGGTCGAGCAGGTCATCCGCCACGGCCTTCACGTGGACGAAACCAGCGCCTGCTCCACCACGCACGTCCCGGCGGCCCACTTCCTCGAAGCGTGGGGCGATTCGCGCGCCTACGACGGCACCTACCTTTCCCAGCAGCCACTCATTTTGCCGCTTTATGACGGCATCTCGGAGCTCGAACTGCTCGCCGAACTGATCCGCCTGCCCGGCCAGCCCAAGACCAAAGGGGCGGAGCTCATTATCGACACGTTCGCGCAGATCACCGGGCTGGACAAAGGTGCCGGAGAGTCGTTCAACAACGCGTGGCGTCAATTCGTCCACGACGGGTTCCTCGCCGCGGACGCGGACAAGACCTATGCGGGGCTCCACTTGGGTAACATCAATCCGCCTCCCGCTGAGCCGCCCCCCAAGCCGATCGAAGCCGGCAAATACGAGCTCAATTTCGTCCTCGGCTCCGTCGACGACGGACGCTACGCCAACAACGGCTGGCTTCAGGAACTGCCCGAGCCGGTCAGCAAGCTCACCTGGGACAACGCGCTCTATATCAGTCCCGCCACCGCCGACGCGCTCGGGGTCAACATCAAGCCGCCCAACAACGAAATCGCCGACGTGCCCGATACCGATTTCAGCCCGCGCACCTCGAACAATTACTTCGCGGTCGACCCGATGACCGCCTACCCGATGGTCAAGGTGACCACGCCCGACGGCCACAGCCTCGAATTGCCGATCATCGTCGCACCGGGCCAGGCCGACCAATCGCTTACCCTCGCGCTCGGCTGGGGCCGCACCGCGCCGCGCCTGACGGAAGCCGACCGGGCCGTGGTCACGCCACCGCTGCGCGTCGCCGAAGGCGCCGGGTTCAATGCCTATCTTCTGCGCACGTCGGCCACGTCCGGGTTCGTTGTCAACGTCAAGGTTGAGAAGATCGACAAGACCTACCCGTTGGCCGTCACGCAGGAGCACAACTCAATGGAAGGTCGCGGCATCGTCCGCGAGGCCCCGCTCGATTACTATCACCAACACGCCGATTTCGTGCAGGAGATCGGCATCGACAAGGAGACGCCGCAGGGCGCGCTGACAGGCTACCAGAATTACGAGCCGGCCTACATCCCACCGGCACTCAATTCGAAGGACCACAACCCGGATCGCCCCGCCTGGGGCATGGTCATCGACCTCAACACCTGCGTCGGTTGCAGCGCGTGCGTCATCGCCTGCCAGGCGGAGAACAACATCCCCATCGTCGGCAAATTCCAAGTGCTGCGTGGCCGCGAGATGCACTGGATTCGCAACGACCGTTACTTCGCCAGCGACAACCCGCCCAATTCGAGGGACCCGGCCTACCTCGAGGACCCGCAGATGCTCATCCAGCCGATGGCCTGCCAGCAGTGCGAGAACGCGCCGTGCGAGCCGGTTTGCCCGGTCAACGCCACCGTCCACAACGAGGAGGGCCTCAACGTCATGGCGTACAACCGCTGCATCGGCACGCGCTACTGCGCGAACAACTGCCCCTACAAGGTGCGGCGCTTCAATTTCTTCAACTACAACGACCGCCCGATCCAGAACGTCAAGCTCCCGGTTCTGGGCGTCACCAACGAGCTTTACCTCGGTCCCTTCGCGGGCAAGGACGGCCCGCTTACCTACAAGGGTTCGCCCGACAGCATCGCGCTCCAGAAGAACCCGAACGTTTCCGTCCGCATGCGCGGCGTCATGGAAAAATGCACCTACTGCGTCCAACGCATTGAGGAGGCAAAGATCGATCAGCTCCGCAAATCGAACAATAACGGCGAAGGTTCGGGCAACATTACCATCGCCACCGACTCGTTTCAGGTCGCCTGCCAGCAGGCATGCCCGGCGCAGGCCATCGTTTTCGGCAACCTCAACGACGCGGCGAGCAAGGTCGCCGTTCTGAAGCAGGACGAGCGCAATTACGGCGTGCTGGCCTATCTCGGCACCCGCCCGCGCACGACCTACCTCGGCCGCGTGCGCAATCCCAACCCCGCCATGCCCGGCGCGGCCAATATCGGCCACACCAGCGAATTCGAAACCGACGACGGCAAGTACCAAGGCGACGCGGACAAGACCGCCTCTAATGCTGCGCCGCAGGAACTGAACAAGCTTAATCAGGAGAAGTTGACCGGCTAAAACGCCCCAAACTGCCATGTCCTACTTGACCCCCACCACCGTTCCCGCCGATCCGCTCAACCGGCACGAGTCGGCCGAGATCGCCCGGGCGCGCGCAGAGCTCGTCCGCGAGCCCTACGTGGCGAACGAGCGCAGCGCCGCGTGGGTGGGCGACCACATCGCCTCGGTGGTCGAGAACCCCGCTCCGCTCTGGTGGTGGATCGCCGTTGGCGTCTCCGCCTTTGTCGCTTCCTTCACCGCCCTCGGCATTCTTTATCTCATCATCACCGGCGTCGGCGTCTGGGGTGAAAACAAAGCGGCCAACTGGGCATGGGACATCACCAATTTCGTTTTCTGGATCGGCATCGGCCACGCCGGCACCATGATCGCCGCCATTCTCTATCTCACGCGGCAAAAGTGGTCCTCCGGCATCAATCGCGCCGCCGAGGCCATGACCATCTTCGCCGTTTCCTGCGCCGGCATCTACCCCGGCGTCCACGTTGGGCGCGCCTGGATGGCCTGGTATCTCGCGCCCATCCCCAACGGCAACGCCATCTGGCCCAATTTCCGCAGTCCGCTGCTCTGGGACGTCTTCGCCGTTTCCACCTACCTCTCCGTCTCGATCATGTTCTGGTACGTCGGCCTCATTCCCGACGCGGCTGCCATGCGCGACCGGATCAAGAACAAGATACTCAAGTATTTCTACGCAGTCATCTGCCTCGGTTGGCGTGGCAGCGCGCGGCAGTGGGCCAATTACGAGTTTTGCTACCTGATGCTCGCGGGCATCGCCACGCTTCTCGTTATCTCCACTTGCACGGTGGTGTCGAGTGATTTCTCCACCTCGGTCATCCCGGGTTGGCACGGCACGATCTTCATCCCTTACTTCGGCGTCGGCGCAATCTACGGCGGTTTCTGCATGCTCGTCATCCTGCTCGTGCCGATCCGCCAGCTCTACAAATTGCAGGACATCGTCACCCTGCGCCACATCGACATGTGCTGCCGCTTCACCCTGCTCATGGGGCTCTTCGTCACCTACATCTACGGCATGGAATTTTTCATCGCCTACTACAGCGGCAATCCCAACGAATGCGGCCATTTCTACAACCGCGTTTACGGCCCCTACTGGCACACCTGGCAGTTGATGATGCTGTTTAACTGCGTCATCCCGCAGCTTTTCTGGAGCAAACGGATTCGCCGCAATCCTTGGGCCGCCTTCACTGTTGTTCTCTTTCCGAGCATCGGCATGTGGCTGGAGCGCTTCATCATCATCGTCAGTTCGGTTACCCGCGATTTTCTTCCCTCCTCGTGGGGCATGTTCTACCCCACTTACGTCGATGTCTTCACCTTCATCGGCACCCTCGGCGTTTTCTTCCTGGCCTATCTCATTTTCATCCGCTTCCTGCCCGTCATCGCCATTGCGGAAGTGCGTTCCGTCCTGCCTGAAGCCGATCCTCACGACCCGCCGATCGTCGAGGACACCCGACCGGGAGCCGCCCATGAGTGAGAACGCCGCGCTCATTTGTCCCGCAAACTCCGGACGGATGCCGAAGAAGCTCTATGCCGTCGGCGCCGAATTTACCGGCCCGAAGCAGCTCTACGCCGCCGCTGAAAAGGTGCGGGACAAGGGCTTTCAATGGTGGGACTGCTACACCCCCTACTACATTCACGGCCTCGACAAGGCGATGGGTCTGCGTAAATCGTTCGTCGGTCTCTTCACCCTCGGGGGCGGGCTTGGCGCCCTCATCGGCATCTTCCTCCTCATCACCATTACCTCGGTTTACGTCTATCCCATGGACACGCAGGGCAAGCCCTACTTCAGCCTGCCCGGTTTCGTCCCGATCCTCGATCTGGTCACCATTCTCATCTCGGCCCTCATGAGCATCGTCGGCATGACCACCCTCAATTTTCTGCCCCGGCTCCATCATCCGCTTTGGGAATGGGACCTCTTCAACCGCGCCACGCACGACAAGTTCTTCATCGTCATCGAGGCCAACGACCCTCGTTTTACCACGGAAAAGGCGATCATTGACCTTCTCACGGAAATCGGCGGCGCCAACGTCACCCTCATCGGCGAGGAGGAGGACGAAATATGAAGCTCCGCTACTTTTTCCTCGCGCTCGCGCTCGTGGCCATCGGCGTGGTTTCCATCGCCGGGTTTCGCGGCGAGCATTCCCCGAAGCCGCCCATGGAGATTTTCCCTGACATGGTCTACCAGGACAAGGTCAAGGACCAGCTCCCCAGCACCTTTTTCCCCGACGGCAACAGCGCTCGCCCGCCCATTGCCGGCACCGTGGCCATCGAGATGCCTGCGCGCAACGATTACTGGTCGACCGGCAAATGGGACGACACGCATTGGGGCGACGGCATTCCCGTCCACGACGCCCGCAACGGAGGACGCCCCTTGGCCATTGACGCCGCCGACATGGCGCGGGGCCGCGAACGCTACACCATCACCTGCTCCGTCTGCCACGGCGGGGTTGGAGACGGGAAGGGGATCACCTCCAAGTACGGCATGAACGCCACGGCCAGCTATCAGGTCGACCGCATCCGCAACATGAATGACGGCGAAATTTTCAACACCATCACCAACGGCAAGGGCCAGATGTTCGGTTTGGGCTACAACATTTCCATCGACGACCGCTGGCGCATCATCATGTACCTCCGCGCCCTTCAGCACAGCCAGAATGCCTCCTTTGACGATGCCTCCGCCGACGAACAAAAACAGCTCAATGCCAAGAACGCAAAATCGACGGGAACCTGAATATGAGCGCTCATCCCCATACCATCCAGATTCCGTTGCCCGAACGGTTCATTCCCGGGAAGTATTTGCTCACCAGCATCCTGCTCGCAGCTTCGATCCTCGGAATCATCCTCTCCTTCGTCGGCGCGGAGGTTAACCGCGTCCAGTTCGCCTACTCGTGGTTCTTTGCCTTTTATTACTTCTTCACCATCGCGCTCGGCTTGTTTTTCTGGGTCCTGATCCACTACGCCTGTGACTCGAACTGGACCGTCCTGGTTCGCCGCGTCTGGGAAAACGTCATCGGCCTTTTCCCCCTGTTCGGCCTGCTTTTTGTGCCGCTTCTCCTGCCGGAGATGCCGGACATTCTCTGGAAATATATGTCGCCGTCCGTGCAGCCCACCATCACCCACGCCAAGGACTGGCTCAACTCGGGCTCGTTCTACTTCCGCACCTTCATTTACTTCATCTACTTCATCCTCGCCGGGCTCTACTACCGCCGCAGCTCGGTTCAGCAGGACATCGACGGCAATCCGGTCCTCTCGCGCCGGATGCACGATTGGAGCTACCCCTCGCTGGTCATTTTCGGCACGCTGGTCACCTTCCTCGGCTTCGATTGGCTGATGGGCCTCGAGTGGAAATGGTTCTCGAGTCTCTTTGGCGCCTACAATTTCGGGATCTGCGCGCAGGCGGGCATGGCCGCCGGCATTGTCCTGGTCGCCATTTTCCGTTCTGCCGGTTTCCTCAACGGCTTGAACCACGAGCATTACTACCTCATGGGCAAGATTCTTTTCGCGTTCACCTTCGTGTGGGCCTACTTCGCGTTCGGCCAGTACCTGCTCACCTGGTACGCCAACATTCCCGAGGAAGCCATTTTCTACAACAACCACAACCGCGGCCACTGGGTCTATCTCAGTTTCTTTATCGTTGTGGGCAAGTTCATGTTCCCGGCCATCTATCTTCTTGCCCAGGACACCAAGAAGAGCCTGCGCGCGCTAACCCGCATCGCCGTCTGGATCCTCTTCATGCACGGCGTTGAGCTCTATTGGTTCATCATGCCTTACGCGCATCCGGGCATCCGCCCGAGCTGGCAGGATCTCGTTGCCTTCGTCACGGTCGGCTCGATCCTCGGCTACGCCTACATTCGCCTCTCCGCCACCGCCTCGCTCATCCCGACTCGCGACCCGCGCATCGTCGACTGCCTCACCGTCACCAATTGACCCATGCCCGCCACCGCCCCCAACCCAATCAAGTTGCGCTGGTTCTTCTGGACCCCGCTCAGCTTTGCGCTGTTCGTCATCATCGGCTTTTACTCGGTGCGGATGACCCAAAACTATAACAGTTTTGAAGACCAGCGCGCCGCCGCGCGTTACGAGACCCTGCACAAGCTCCAAGCCGACGAACAGGCCACCCTCACCACCGCCGACTGGGTCGACCAGGGCAAGAAGATTGTCCGCATCCCGATCGATGAAGCCATGGCCGAGGAAATCGACGTCCTCAAGGCCAAGCCGCTTGCCATGGGTAGTCTTATCCCCGTCACCAATGCCGCGCCTGCCGCCACCGCGCCCGCGGCGTCTTCGACCAACACGGCGCCGGCCGCAAATGCTGCTCCCGCTACGAATGCGCCACCAGCGGCGCCTGCCAAGCCGGCCCCGTCCACCACCCAAGCGCCGACCAAAACAACCGCAATCTATAGCGCAGACGGGCACGTCGACCTTACCACCGGTTCCAGCTCTCCTCCCGCCAACCGTTAAACCCATGGCAACTTCACCCACCATCGCGACGCAGGGCTACACTTCGACCGATCCCGAATTAGCGGCCATCGATGCCTCGGTGCGCTGGCCCGTCATGGCCTGTTTCCTCACCGCCGTCCACTGGATGGTTGTCGGCACTTTCTTTCTCGTTTACGCCTCCTCGCTCGCCCATCCGCAGGACACTTTCCCGATTCTTGGCCTCTTTGTGAGCCTCTCCGACAACTTCAGCATGTTCACCTATGGCCGCATTTGGCCCGCCGCCGTCGACACGCTCGTCTACGGCTGGGCCACCACCGGCGGCCTTGGGCTTGCCATCTGGATTCTCGCCCGGACCTGCCGCACGCCGGTCCGCTCGCCCGCCACGCTGATGACGGCCATTGTTTTTTGGAACCTCGGCATAGCCACCGGCCTGATTGGCATTTTCCTCGGCGACAGCAACAGCGTCGAACTGCTCGAGTTCCCCGCCTACGCGGCGTGGACTCTCTGGCTTTCCTACGTTCTCTTTGCCGTCTGGGCCGTCGTCACCTGGCTCGGCCGCCGTCCCGGCCACGATCACGTCGCCCAGTCGTGGCTTCTGGTCGCGCTTTTCTCTTTCCCATGGCTTTTTGGCGGCGGCAGCGTCCTTCTGGACGGAAAACCGCTGGCCGGCTCCGGCGTCATCCAGGAACTCATCAGCGCGTGGTACGTCCATGGTCTCTACACGCTTTGGTTCGCGCCGCTCGGCCTCGCGCTACTCTATTACCTTATCCCCAAGATGTCGGGTCTGCCGATCCGTTACGGCACGAAGACCCAGGCGGCGTTCTGGACCTGGATCATCTTCGCGCCCTGGACCGCCGTCCATGATCTGGTCGGTGGACCTTTCCCCGCCGAGACGGTCACCACCGGCTTGGTCCTGAGCGGACTCATCTTCCTTCCCGTTGCCCTTATCGGCATGAACCTGGTCGGCACCGCGTTCGCGGCGGAAGAGAAACATGGTCACCACGGCGGCATTGTTTTCCCGTTCCTCACTCTCTCCGCCGTCTGCTTTGTCCTCGCCGGAATCGCCGAGCAAATTCTTTCCATCCGCAGCGCCAACGAACTGCTCCGCTTCACCATGTTCCGCGAATGCAACTTCTTCCTCTGGCTCTACGGCTTCTTCAGCTTCGGCCTTTTCGGTGCGATCTACTACATCGTGCCGCGGTTGCTCGATTTTTCCTGGCGCTCCTCGGCCCTGATCCGCGCCCATTACTACTTCAGCCTCTACGGCATCCTCCTCGTCATCGCCATGGTCGGTTTCGGCAGCGTTGTGCAGGGTGAAACCCTTGAGAGTCCCGATCCGCTGGTCACTATCACCATCGCCGATCAAAACGCGCTCAACTTCCATATCGCTTCCACCGTGTGTATCAGCCTTATCGCCATCGGCAGCGGCATCTTTGCCCTGCACCTTGGGTGGATGCTGCTGAACTGCATTAATATCCGCGTCCGCGCCAACCGGCTCGCCTCGGAAATTCTCCATGAACCCTACGAGCCCGAAGGCCCGGCCGGAGCCAGCCCGGCTCCTGGGACTGCCGCGGCGAAAAAGGAGGTGGCGGCATGATTTCTCCGCTCACCACCCGCGGTTTTTTGCTGCTCATCGGCGGGGTGTTTCTCTTCACCTGGTTCGGGTTGGTCGTGCTGCCGTGGATTTATCTGGGCCACCTCGCGCCGATCCAGGATGAAGGCAGCAGCGACATCACGCCGTGGGACGCGTCCGGCGCCGCGCACCAGGGAGAACACATTTACGCCGCCGACGGCTGCGTCTACTGCCACACCCAGCAGGTCCGCCCCGCCAACTCGGGCGCCGATATCATCCGCGGCTGGGGCACGGCCAAGGACGAATCGGATGATAAAGCCCCGCCCATCATCCGCCGCACCTATCCCCGCGATTACATCTGGCAGGGCCAGGTCTTCCTCGGCAACAGCCGCGAGGGCGCGGACCTTTCCAACGTCGCCGAGCGTTTCACCGATGCCGCCAGCCTCTATCGCTACCTTTACGATCCCTACATCCTGAATCCGCACAGCAGCATGCCCGCCTACCGTTTCCTCTTCATCGAACGCAAGATCAGCGGCCTTCCCTCCCAGGACGCTCTCGCCCTCACCGGCGACGACGCCCCGCCCGCCGGGTATGAAATCGTCCCCTCCGACGAGGCCCGGTCGCTCGTCGCCTATCTCCTTTCGCTCAAGAAAAATTACCATCTCCCCGACGAGAAAGGCCCCGTGCCCGCCCCGCCCGACAAGAGCTAAATTTTTTTATCTGTCATGAAGCACCACGAAAATCCCGACCTGCTCCCGCCGGAGATCGTCCATACCGACGCGCTCAAGCCCGGCGCACCCGACTTCGTCGAGACGCCCGACATCGAGCCGCTTTCCCAGGACCGCGAGCCCTTTCCCGTCTGGCTCTATCTCATCTGCGGCTTTGCCCTCTTCATGACGGGCAGCTCCTTCACCGGCTTCGAGATTTTTGGTCAGGGCCTTTACGACCAAGGCCCCGGCGGGCCCGCCCTGGCCAGCGGCAGCAGCACCCAGACCGCGGAGGTCACCGATCCTCTTGTCTTGGGCAAGAAAGTCTACAACAACAATTGCGCCAATTGCCACCATGCTGACGGCATGGGCCAGCCCGGTACCTACCCGTCCCTGGTCAATTCCCCATTTGTCGTCGGCAACAAGGACCGCCTCGCCGCCATTCTGCTCCAGGGGCTGGCCGGCCCGCTCACCGTCAACGGCGGCACTTATGGCTCGGCGGTCATGCCAGCCTGGAAATCGAGCCTGACCCCCGACAAAATCGCCAATGTCATGACCTATATTCGCGCCTCGTGGGGCAACAAGGCCAACTCTGTGACCGAGGATGAGGTCACCAAGGCCAGTGCCAAGTTCGCCTCCCACGCCAACGCCTTCACCCAGGCCGAGTTGCTCCAAATCGCCCCGGATGGTCCCGATCCCTCCGATAAAAAGTAGCGACAGAATTTTAGACAGGATTAATAAGATTAACAGGATTGGGGAAGGCAGCTCTTGTAGCCAAAGGTCTATGACCGTCGCCGATTTCGCACGGAGGGCCGAAAAGGCCACGGAGGAAAAACCTTTTCGGTCCTCTTCTGCCCTCCGTGCGAAACCTTCGGGATCGCTGGCGAAGGGAGGGGAAAGCCGAAGGACTCGCCATCATATTCTCTCCGTGAGACATTCCTTTTTCTCCGCGCCGGCGTGGGAGGGGTGCGCCGCCGTCCTCGTTCTGCTCGCGGTCTTTTCTCCGGGTTCTTTCGCCGATGTCACCGGCATAGTCACGATCAAGGGGATGCCGAACAGCAAGGATGAAACTTTCGTCGCCCAGTCCCCCAACTGCGGCGAGAGTCCCATCCGCCATACCGAAAACTGGAAGATCGGCCCCAAGGGCGAACTCGCCGACGTCGTGGTTTGGATCGTTGATCCCGTGTTCACCTCCGATCATGCTTCGGAAATCCCTCCCAAAATCGAACTCAAACAAATCGGCTGCCGGTACGATCCCCACGTCATCGCCGTCCAGGCAGGAGTTCCCTTTACCATCATCAACTGTGACCCCACCCTCCACAACATCCGCGCCAAGGTTTACAACGGCCCCGGCCAGCCCCCCGGCGCCGACGTCTTCAACTTCGGCCAGACCTATCAGGGCCAGAAGGACGACAAGCAGTTCGACACCCCCGGCATTTACACCCTCCAGTGTGACGTTCACAACTGGATGCAGGCATGGGTCATGGTTCTCAAGAGCCCTTGTTTCGGCGTCACCGGCTCGGATGGCACCGTCAAACTTCGGGAGTGCGACGAGTTGGCCGATGGCGACTACAAAATCGACGCCTGGCATCCCCGCTTCGCCCAGACCCTCGAGCAGACCATCCACGTCAAGAATGGCTCGGCCACGGTCGCTTTCCAGTTCGACGGCTCCAAATCGTTTTAATTTACCGCCAAGATGCCCGTCTCAGCCTCTCTGCCTTGCCGATTGTCAGGCGGCATGGCCCCCTGATTTCGCCTCAAATATGGCACAACAAATGATTAGTTTAAATTCGACGTCGTGCAGCCATTCTAATACTTTTAAAACCGGGGAGAAATCTTTGCACACGCCTTGAAATACGTGTACTTATAGCGCTATTCTTTAAATTCATGTCCATGGACGATCTTCCCCCCAGCGCCGAGGTTTCCGCCGCGCCCACCCATGTTCCACCAGCACAAGGCCACGGTGAGGGCCATGGCGACGGCCACGGCGGTCATGACGACCACGGTCACGAGCACCACGAACTCGGCTTCATCCGCACCTATCTTTTTTCGACCGACCACAAAACCATTGGCATCCAGTACCTCATCGCCGGCCTCATTCTCCTCTTCTTCGGTTTCTGTCTCATGCTCCTGATGCGCTGGCAGCTCGCCTTCCCCGGACAGGCGCTCACCTGGGCCAACGCGCATAATCACATCATGTATCAGGTCAAGGAGGTCTGCTATCATCTCGGGCTCTGCCGGATGCCCACGACCCCGCTGCCCGTTCCGCCCGATCCCAATGATCCGCCGCTGCTCCAGATCATTTTCGGCGATGCCCAGATGCCCGGCGGCATCATGACGCCCGATTTCTACAACACGCTGGGCGCCATGCACGGCACCATCATGGTCTTTTTCGGCATCGTGCCCGTCGCCTTCGCCGCTTTCGGTAATTTCGTCATGCCGCTTCAGATCGGCACCGTCGACATGGCCTTTCCCCGCCTCAACCTTGGCAGCATCGTCCTCTTCGCCATCAGCGCCATCCTCATGTTGGGGAGCTTTTTCGTACCGGGAGGCGCGGCGAAGTCGGGGTGGACCTCGTACACCCCCCTTGCGTCCATCTCTGACCAGCCGCAGATGGTCGTCCCCTATGTGCTGTCAATTTTCCATGTAATTCCTCTCTGGTTGACATTTATGCCTTCAGGCGCGGCTCCAGGTAATGGATTACACTTGCCCGGCCTGCAGGTCGCTGCTGATGGCTTGCATTTATTCCGTCTTCACGTGGCAAGCTGGCATGCAGGACATTCTTTCCAGTGGCCCATGTGGCTCACCGGCCAGTCGGTCTGGATCATCGCGATGGCTTTCAACATCACCTCCTCGCTTCTTTCCAGTGTCAATTTCATCACCACCATCGTCCAACTTCGCGCCAAGGGTCTCAACTGGATGCGCCTGCCCTTCTTTGTCTGGACCCAGTTCATGACCGCCTTCCTGCTGCTGCTCGCCTTCCCGCCGCTCGAGGCCGCCGCCCTCATGCAGCTCATGGACCGCCTCGCCGGTTCCAGCCTTTTCAGCCCCACCGGCCTCGTCGTCAACGGCACGCCGCTGATCAACGGCGGCGGCGGTTCCCCGCTCCTTTGGCAGCATCTTTTCTGGTTCCTCGGCCATCCCGAGGTCTACGTGCTCATTCTTCCCGGTCTCGGCATCATCGCCGAAGTCGTCGCCAACAACGCCCGCAAGCCGCTCTGGGGCTACAACCAGATGGTTTACGGCCTCTTCGCCCTCGGCTTTCTCTCCATGGTCGTCTGGGCCCACCACATGTACCTCACCGGCATGGGCACCGCGATCAGCGCCTACTTCCAGCTCGTCACCATCATCATCTCGGTGCCGACCATCCTCATCCTGAGTTCCCTGATCATCTCGCTTTGGGGCGGTTCGATCCGTTTCACGTCTCCCATGCTCTGGGCCACCGCCTTTCTGCCTTTGTTTGGCATCGGCGGCCTCACCGGCATTCCGCTGGCCTTTAACGCGCCCGACACTTTCCTCCACGATTCCTACTACATCATCGCCCATTTCCATTACGTCATCGCGCCGGGCACCATTTTCGCCCTCTTCGCCGGTGTCCATTACTGGTATCCCAAGGCCACGGGCCGCATGATGAGCGAGTTTTGGAACAAGGTCCACTTCTGGCCCACCATGATCCTCATGAACTGCGTTTTCTTCCCCATGTTCCTGCAGGGCATGGCCGGGATGCATCGCCGCATGTACGATGGGGGTGCCACCTACGAAATACTCAACCAGAATGTGCTCCACTGGAACGTCTTCATTTCCGAGGCGGCCTGGCTCATGGGTCTCGCGCAGATACCTTTCATCATCAACTTCTGTTTCAGTTGGAAATACGGGCGCAAAGTTTCCGATAACCCGTGGGAGGCCACCACCTTGGAGTGGAGCGCGCCGTCTCCGCCGCCTCATGGCAACTTCCTCAAGCCCATCGTCGTCTACCGCGGCCCCTACGAGTACAGCGTCCCGGGCGACTCGACCGACTACACGCCGCAGGACCAGCCGCCCAGCCACGGGCCCATACCCATTTCGGGACCCTTCCCCGCCGAGGAGCGCGCCATCGGCATTCCCCATCTTCACTAAGTCTCTTTCATGGAAATCCCCTACACGTTCACCGCCCGCCCGGATACCGGCCTCTATAACGGCAAACTCGGTATCTGGCTCTTCCTGGCTTCCGAAGTCATGCTCTTCGGCGCTCTATTCACTTCCTACCTTTTCATGCGCCTTGGCGCCGATCCGGGCACTTGGCCAACCCATATCCAGAGCATTCCCCTCGGCTTCACCAACACCTGCATTCTCCTCTTCTCGAGCATTACCATGGTTTACGCCTGGGTCGCGCTCAAGGAACGTAAGTTCAACCAGTTCCGCGTCTGGCTTGTCATCACCATTCTCTGCGGCTTCGTCTTCCTTTATATCAAAGGCACCGAATATTACTCCAAATACATCCACTACGGCGTCCTTATCAAGGCCGAGGACTTCGACAAATACTCCGGCGAGTTTAAGAAGGCCGATGTCATGGTCAATGAAATCCCCACCCAGGGGGTGTTCGAGATCCGCGGCCACTGGGAGAACAAGACCGACAAGAATGCCACCTACTACAGCATTATTCCCGACAAAAATTTCCATCCCATCGGCTACCAGCCTCCACCCGGCGAGACCGCCCCATCGGGCGACGAGGAGCAGACTTTCAAGATCGACAAAGCCGACGTCGAGCGTTTTGGCAACCTGCTGCCCAACTACGGCACCTACTATGCCATCTACTTCACTGTCACCGGCCTTCACGCCATGCACATCATTGGCGGTTGCGTCGTCATGCTCTACTTCCTCATCCTCGGCTCCAAGCTCTACCGTCGCAATCCCGAGCAGTTCGCCAACCGGATCGAAGTCACCGGCATCTTCTGGCACTTTGTCGATCTGGTCTGGATCACCGTTTTCCCCATCCTCTACCTGACCTGAGCGCCCCTTTGTCATTTGCCCCAACCTCGCGTAAATTGATCCCATGAGCACCGAACTTCAAGAGCACGCCGCCCCGGCTGCGCACGCTTTCGATTCCCCGGAGGAAGTAGCGCATGCGAAACACCACCGGACGGAAAACAATTGGGTTTTTGCCTTTTTCTTCATTCTCATCGTCTGTGCCGTCGTCAACTATGAGTTCTTTGGCACCGAGAATTTGTGGGTCATCCTTTTCCTCGCTGCCACCCGTGTCGCCTGGATCGCTTTTTTCTTCTCCCTGCTATTCCGCCAGTTCTCCTACGTCATCAGAACCTTCGTTTTCGCCATCGTCTTTCTGCTGGGGATGATTTTCCTTTCCATGTTCGATTCGACCCTACCCACTTTTGGCAATCCCATCGAACGGAGCGCCAATGCCGACCAGAGTCTTTTCCATCCGAAGCCGCTACCACCCGCCCAACCGACGCCGCCTGTCCGGCCCTGATCCCATGTCTCTCAAAACCCTCCATCAGGTCATCATCTTTGCCGGGATCACCATCTCCCTTATCTTCGCTTTTTGGTGCTTCACCAGTCCCGACGCCGCCGGGAGCACCGGATATTTCATCGCCGGCATCGCCTCCGTCTTCGCCGCCTTTGCGCTTGTCGGTTACGAATTTTATTTTCTCAAGAAAACCCGGCGCCTTATCATTCACTGATTCCTCCGCATGAAAACACGCCTCACCGCCCTGATTGCGTTCGTCACGCTCTTTGTCCTCAATTCCGGCGTCTCCGCGCTTGCCTGCCCATTTTGCGGGGGCGATACCACCGGCAGTAAAATGGGCCAGGCCGCCGGGTGGGGCATCTTTGCCATGGTCATCATCATGTTTACCATGCTTGGCACCCTCATCGGCTTCGGTTTCTACCTCAACTACCGCGCCAAGCATCCGCTGCCCGACTATCAGGAACTCCTGAAAGAAGACGAAGTCCATCCCGAATCGGACACCACCTCTTGATATGACCTTCGCCCTTCTCATCGAGGCCCTCGGGATTGCGCCCAACGCGTCGCAGCACGGTTATACCATCGATTCCATGCTCGAGATGTTGCATTGGTTCATGCTCATTCTCTTCGTTGGCTGGGGCTCTTTCTTTGCCTATACCCTCTGGCGCTTCCATCACAAGAAGAGCCCCAAGGCCAACTATGTCGGCGCCACCAGTCATCTGCCCACCAAACTTGAAGGCGGCGTTCTCGTTCTTGAAGTTATCCTCCTCATGGCTTTTGCCGCGCCGATCTGGGCCAGCCGGGTCGCCAGTTGGCCCAGCGGGCCCGACGTCATTCATGTGCGCGCCGTCGGCGAGCAGTTCCTTTGGAATTTCCAGTACTCCGGTGCCGACGGCAAGTTTGGCCGCCTCGATATCCACCTCATCAGCCCTTCCAACTCCCTTGGTATCGATCGCACCGACCCCGACGCTTTCGACGATGTTGTCACGCGCGGTGAAATGCACGTTCCGATCGACCATCCCATTGTTGTTGACGTCATGTCCAAGGACGTCATCCACGACTTCTGCATTCCCAACATGCGGGTCGCCCAGGATGCCATTCCCGGTTCCTCCATTCCAACATGGTTTGTCCCGGTCAAGGCCGGCACCTACGAAATCGTCTGCGCCCAGCTCTGCGGCAACGGTCACTCCTCGATGAAGGCCACTCTCGTCGTCGAAAGCGAATCGGCCTACCGCAAGTGGTTCGACCAGATGGCCAAGCTTAGCGGCGCCAAGGTCATCGACGGCCAGCCCGTCACGCCCTAGAGTATTTTAATCTCTTGGGTCTAATTCCCCGAAGCTTGCTTCGGCTTTTGTTGGTAGCCGCCGCACGCCGGGCGGCGGTGTTTGCGTGGTGGCCGTCACTCTGCTGTACGACGAACCGCCGCCGAGCCGGCGGCGGCTACTAGGAATGCCCCGGAGCTTGCTCCGGGGTTCTTTACTGCATCGTGCATACCCTTTGGGTAGCCCTGACAACTCGTTGTCCGGGTGGCCCCGCCTTGGCGGGGCCACAAGAAGCAGCCCATGAAGTGGACCCGCCATCGGTTGCTTCTTGTGCCTCAACCGAAGTTTCGGTCTTGGCCAACGGCCCGGAGGGCCGCCCGAAAATAGCCCGGCACTTTAGTGCCGGGTAGGGGTGTCATTTTGGGAAAGTCCCGGAGGGACGACAGAAACTCGCCCCAGTGGTCGCGCCACCCTCAGGCCGTTCTGTCGTCCCTGCGGGACTCCTCTCGAAGAGCGCCGCGATCTCAATGTCCACAGAACCTAAGACGACGCGCTGCCGTAACGCCTCAGCCCGGCCTGAAAGACCAGCGTGCTCACCGTCAGCAGCAGGCCGGTCGCCAGCGACATCTCGGCCAGGTCGCGCAGGTTTAAGCCGTAGAGGAGCGTCCGTGCCGGAACGTTCGCGATCAGAAGCAGTGGGACGATCCAGGTGAACGCGAACAGGACGAAGCCGAAGAATGCTTCGCGCGGCAGTCGTGCGATCTGGAACAGGCTGTAATAGGCGTTGATGAAGCCCGACGCCCGCGTCATCCAGAACCCGAGCGACATGACCATGAGCATAAGCGAATAATGAATCAGCACGCCGAGTGCAACCAGCGCCGGAAAGAGGAACAACCCTGCCACGCTCAACCGCAGGCCGAGGTGCGCAAAGGCGACCAGGCAGACAATCATGCCCATCAGCGCGTTCACCACCGAGCCAGGTTCGAAATTGCGCGTGCTGACCAGGAACTGTGTCGGGGCCGGCTGCGCGAGAAAGAAATCGAGCCGCCCGGTGCGGATCAGTTCCGGCAGTTTGGTCAGGTTGATCATCAGGAAAGTCTGGAAGGTTTGCTGAACAAGTTGGTTGGTGCCCACCAGAAGCACCATCTCCCACTTGCTCCAACCCGCCACCGTTTTGACCTGAAGGTAGAGAAACTGAATGAAACTGAGCAGCACGGCGAACCAGCACAGTTCGACGACGATCCAGAGGATGAAGTTCGACTTGAACATCATCTCCCGCACGGTCGAGTAACGAATCTGGGCCAGCCAGATGCGGGCGTAACGGGCCAGGGAATGCATGACCTTATAGTTTGAGAGCTTGTGCAGCCTGTCAATCACGCCCTAGGATAAAGGGCGTTCCGATGAATTTTCCCATGTTGCCGGAAAACGGGCATCTGCCTCTGCAGGAGCCGTGGTACGATTTGGCCCTGGTTGTGGTGGCGGTGGTCTGCGAACCGGTCCGGAAACCTGCTAAAGTATGAAACTCAACCGTAAAAAAATCGCCGGCTTTGCCCATCGCTACCGTGCGGACAAGGGTTCCGAATTCCAACTCAAGGATATTGATCCCGGCGACACGCCCGGTTTGAAATCCGACGAGCAGGCCCAGGAACTTCTGGCCGCGGGGATCAAGATCATGGCCCAGTTGCAGGAAAAACTCTACGCCCAGGAACGGTGGTCGCTTCTTCTCATTTTCCAAGCGATGGATGCCGCGGGGAAAGATGGCACCATCAAGCACGTCATGTCGGGCGTTAATCCGCAGGGTTGTGAGGTCACTTCCTTCAAAACGCCCTCCCCGCTCGATCTCCGGCATGATTTCCTCTGGCGCTCCGGCCTTGCGCTTCCGGAACGGGGCAAAATCGGCATCTTCAACCGCAGCTATTACGAGGAAGTCCTTGTTATCCGTGTGCACAGGGAATTTCTCAAGGCGCAGAAAATTCCCGAGGCGCTCATCACCAAGCACATTTGGAAGGAACGCTTCGAAGACATTAATGCCTACGAGCGTCATCTTGCGCGCAACGGTGTCATCATCCGCAAATTTTTCCTGCATATCTCCAAATCGGAACAAAAGCGCCGCTTCCTCGCCCGGGTCGACGAACCGGCCAAGAATTGGAAATTTTCCGCCGCCGATCTCAAGGAGCGCGCCTACTGGGACGAGTACATGGAAGCCTACGAGGAGATGATCCGTCACACCTCCACCGACGAGGCTCCTTGGTACGTCGTTCCGGCCAATGACAAACGGTTTGCGCGGCTTGTCGTCGCTGCGGCAATCATTGAGACGCTCGACTCGCTCAATCTTGAATTCCCTAAGGTTACCTCCGAACAACGGCATCTCCTGGACGAAGCGCGCCAGATTTTGAAGAGCTAGCTGCGATCAGACATCCGGTCTGAAGAATCAATTATCAAAGAAAAGTTTGAAACAGCCGTGCCAAGCCGGCGTCATAAAAAAATAACGAGATAATACCTCATGAAAAACCTCCTGCTCATCGTTGCCCTGCTGACCACAATCGGCCTGTCCAATCAGGCCAATGCCGGCGTCAATGTTAGCGTCGGTATCGGCGTTGGCGGCTATCCCTACTACTCACCCTACTATGGCCCGCCCGGAGCCTACTACGGTCCCTACGGCCCGCTCGTCTACATCGGCCCCGGCTATTACCCTTGGTACCACGGCTACTGGCATGGCGGTTATTGTTATCGCAGAGGTTACCATCGTTAATCGGTGAATCTCCCCGCAGAAGAGAACCGGTCATGACCGCGAATTTCAGATGCTCTTTTTAAAAGTGGCGACGACTCCCTTGCACGTCTCTTGGCAGAAAGCCAAGAGACGTCGCGTCCACTCCTCGCGTTTACTCGACGTAACGGGTCAACGCCAAGGTTTGCGTGCGGCGTATGATCTCGTTGACGTCAATGAAGAGACGTGAGGTTTCCGTGGACCCTTTCGAACTTTTCCGAACGGGCCGCGGACTGCTCGTTTTGGAGATATTTTGATCGGGTTTGATCGTCATGGTCGGTTCCTTCCAGCAGAGGGCATACCAAGAACAACCCATAAATTAAGCACGCAATTTTTTATGCGCAAATCACGTTTTTGTAAGATGTTGCAATTGAGCTTAACTTTCTATTTTTTATGCAAAAATCTTAAAAAGGTCAGGCCGGTTTCGCCGTAGGTGCGGTGCCGAATGACTTCCCAGCGCAAGGCAATTTGTATAGTGCGTCTTGCATAATGTTCCCAGACGAAAATCCCGTCCGGCGCAAGGAAAGGGACCAATTTTTCCAGCAGCGGCTCGTCGTCGAGCGCACCTTGGCTCTTCACGTAAGGCGGATCGGCGAAGACGAGGTCGAACTGTTCCGGCGGCGCTTTGTCCAGATAGCTGAGCGCGTCTTCGCGCCGGACCTCGCCCTGCAGTTGGCAATGGAGCAGGTTCTCGCGGATGCACTGTGTCGCCTCGGCGTCCTGTTCGACGAACGTCGCCGACGCCGCGCCGCGGCTCAGCGCCTCGATACCGAACGAGCCGGTCCCGGCGTAAAGATCGAGCACCCGCGCGCCGGGGACCTGCTCCGACAGGCTCGAAAAAATCACCTGCCGAATGCGGTCCTGCGTCGGGCGCAGGAGATGATGCTTCGGCGATTTCAGGTGAAGACCGCCGGCGGTGCCGGAGATGACGCGAAGGGGCATGGGGGATTTTTGGACAGGATTAACAAGATTAACAGGATTTTTGGAGGTGATGTTAATGGCACCCTCGATTTTTCCGACATCGCGGTGGAACTCGGCCTTTAGTGCGGAAAGACCGTTCTTTGTTGTGAACTCGGCCTCGATGCCCCGGCTTGCGGTGGAACGTGGTACAAATACGGATCAGAGTACTGGCGTCCTTGAGGAGATATCTAAACGCGATTCTGAAAATGAGAAGATGGATGAGAACTTGATCGACCGGCAAGGTGTCCTGTATGGGAAGCTGGAAAGGAATTTCCATTGCTACATTTCAACAGAGAGCGCACGTCCGCGTCTTTGCGTTGTGCGCGTTATTCCGGCGCTGGTTTGGGCGGCGGCGAGCAGCACGGCAGCCGGCGGATGAGCTCGGCGTGGAGTTCCTGACGATTCATCTGGTCAATGGGCTTGGACGGACCGCCGATAGGGACATCGGCGGCTACCTCAAATATCCCGCTGCTTGCGGTCGGTGTCGTTTAATCCCACACCAGCGTCTCACACGGCTTGTCGGGCGCGGTGTCGTGCAAGCGCACGGTGGGGCGGCCTTTTTCGCCGAGCTTTTGCGAGACGGTCGCGCGCGCGCGTTCCGGCCGGTTGCAATCGGCGCTGAGGTGGCCGAGGTAAAGGTCTTCCATCGCGTTGGTGACCACCTCGGCGGCCACTTCCGCCGCCGCGTCGTTGGAGAGATGGCCGTGCCGCGACAGGATGCGCTGCTTGACCGCCCAGGGCCGTTTGGTGTCCTCCTGCAGGAGGCGCAGGTCGTGGTTGGCCTCAAGCACCAGCGCCCGCGCCGCCATCACCCGTTCGATCACCAGCTTGGTCGCGTAGCCGAGATCGGTCAGGAAACCGATGTTGCCCAGCGTGTGGTTAAACATGAACCCGACCGGGTCGCTGGCGTCGTGGGGCACCGAAAAGCTGTTGATCTTGAGATCGCCCAACTCGACCATCGCGCCCGACTCGAACAGCCGCCAGCCCACGTAACCCGGCAATTGCGGTTGCAGGTACTCCGCGGTCAGGCGGTTGCAGTAGACCGGGATGCCGTGGCGTTTGGCCAGCACCGGCAGTCCGCAGACGTGGTCGCTGTGCTCGTGGGTCAGGAAAATCGCCTGCACGTCTCGCACCGAGCGGCCGATGGAACCGAGCCGCAGATCGATCTGTTTTGCGCTGAATCCGGCATCGACGAGGAGGCGGACATGCTCGGTCTCGAGATAGGCGCAGTTGCCGCTGCTGCCGCTGCCGAGGATGGTGAAACGCAGCATGATGGAGACTGTCAAAAAAATGATCGGGGGTCACGCCGAAAGCGTTCTTGCCCCTTTTTGGAAAATAGACCCTAACTTGAATAAAAGGTTTGACGTGTTGGTTATCAATAAAAAGGAACAAAAATGGCACGAAGGATGCTTGATAAATGTCGTTGCCCGGTTAAATTAGTCATGTGGCTGGAATAGGACTTCATCAAACTCTCTCGCTCGGGCAGACACTCTCGCCCCAGATGCAGCAATCGCTGCAGTTTTTGCAGGCGCCCGCTCTCGAACTCCAGTCGCTGGTTCAGCAGGAAATTGAAATCAACCCGGTCCTTGAGGAAGTTGCCGAAGAGGCGAAACCCGAAGCCGAAACCGAGAGTGAAAGCGAGAGTGAGGATTGGGACAAGCAGCTTGAGGAGTTGCGCCAGAAGGACGAGGAATGGCGCGAATATTTTTCCCAGAGCAACACCCCGGCGGTCAGCTACAGTCCCGAGGCCGCCGAGCGACGCCAGTTTCTTTTCGATTCCCAGGTCGAGGCGCCCCATCTTTCCGACCATCTCCTGCGGCAGCTTACGCTGGCCACCAGCAATCCTGAGATGCTCCGCGTCGGCGAGGAAATCGTCGGTAATCTCGACGAGGCGGGCTTCCTTAAAATCCCGCTGGTCGAAATCGCCCAGTCGGCCCAGGTCGATTACCCCGTCGCCCAGAACACCCTTTCGCTCATCCAGACCTTCGACCCGGTCGGCGTCGCCGCGCGCGACCTGCGCGAATGCCTCCTCATCCAGATCGACCGTCTCGGCAAGAGCGGGGAACTCGAGGCCGTCATGGTTTCACAGTACCTCAGTGAACTCGGACGCAAGAAGCACCAGGACATCGCCCGCGCGCTCAAGGTCCCGCTCGAACGCGTCCAGGCCGCCGCCCAGTTCATTGCCACCCTTCAGCCCCGGCCCGGCTCCAGTTTCAGTTCCGACGACAAACAAAATATCGTCCAGGCCGAACTCGCCGTGCAAAAGAACGGCGACGACTGGATCGTGGTCATGAACGAGGACCCCGTGCCGCGGCTGCGCATCAGCGACACCTACAAGGACCTCCTCGCCAGCAACGGCCAGGACCCGAGCCTGCGCGAGTATCTCAAGGAGAAGATTCGCGCCGGAAAATTCCTCATCAAGTGTCTTCACCAGCGGCAGCAGACCATCTTCAACATCGCCACCGAGATTGTGAAACGGCAGCGCGCCTTCTTTGAACAGGGCGTCGCCCACCTCAAGCCGCTGACCATGAACCAGGTCGCCGAAGTTGTCGGCGTCCACGAAACCACCGTCAGCCGCGCCATTGCCAACAAGTACGTGCAGACGCCCCACGGTCTCTTCGACCTCAAATATTTTTTCACGCCCGGCTACCAGACCGCCTCGGGCGAAGTGATGTCCAACACCAGCGTCAAGGACGCCATCCAGGAATTGATCGCGCGCGAAAATCCGGCCAAGCCGCTTTCCGACCAGGAAATCGTCAAGATTCTCGGTGAGCGCGGCATTCCGCTCGCCCGCCGCACCGTCGCCAAATACCGCGCCGAACTCGGCCTGCTCCCCTCCAATCTCCGCCGCAGCGTCTGATTTCTACCTGGAGCCCGGTGCGACGATGGAAAGAAAATGCCAGTCGCCGCTGACGAGGCAGTAGAGGGCCAGCAGCAGATTCGTCGTCCCATGGGCCGTCATGACATCGCCCAGGTTCCTGGTTCGCACGAACCACACGCCGTAGAGCAGTCCGGCGACCGCGCCGAGCGGCCACTCCGGCCCGTGCTCCGCCGCGAAAAGGGCCGTTGTGGCAAAAAAGGAAAACGGTTTGTAAGCGCCGAGCGGCACCTGCGTGAACTCCTCGCGGATCAACCACCGCATCAGGAACCCGCGCCAGAAAAGTTCCTCCATCACCGGCACGACCAGCGCGATCCCGAGCAGCCGAAAGCCAAAGAGCGTCCACGCCAGACCGGCCGGGTAAAGCGCGAAAGGATTGCGCCCGATCAAAGGCGGCGCGTAGTGCACCAGCACCGGATCGAGCCCGATCCACAAGACCACCCCGGCCACGCCGATCAGCACACCGGCCAGCGGCGCGCACGGCTTGAGGCTCGGCAACGAGCGCCAATACCAGGCGATGACTCCGCCCACCGCCAGCGTCTTCAGCGGGTAGAGTGCGTAGTGCTGGTCCGGGAACCAGCCTTCTACGGCAAGGAAAACCATGAACAGAAAAAAGGGCGCCACAAAGGGCAACGCTTGCCGGTCCATGGCTGCTTTGGATAAGAGTTCTAAACGGATTTCGTGCGCGCCGGACCCGTTCCGGACCTATTTCTTTTTGGCCACCAGGAGCGACGAAAACGCGGCGGCAAATTTATAGCCGCTGCCGAAAGGCAGGGGAGAGTGGGGCGTGCGCGCATAAAAATCGGTCAGGTCCGGCTGGTAATGATCCTTAAAGAGCGTGATCGGTCCGGTGTAATTGCCATAGGGTATCACGTCCCACTCGTCCGGCTTGAAATCGTGGAGCGGAATGCCCGAGTCGTCCTCCACGACGGCGAGGCTGTTGTCGAGAATCCCGTTGCGGATGGTGGAAAAGTAGTCCTCGTAGAGCAGGTAGGACGCCGCCTTCAGATAGGTGATGCCAGGTCCCAGTTTTTGCATCAGCCGCACGAAACCGGGATTGTCATGCAGTCCGTCATTGCCCAGGTCCACCTGGAAATAGAGGAGGTAATGGAGGTCGCTGCGATCCCCGTAGGCGATTTGCACGCCCGGCGCACCCGAAGCCTCGCCACGGTGATGAACCGAGCCGTCGTGTCCCAGCGTTACGTCGTCAATGGCGTCAATGGTGTAGCCCTGCCGCGCGAGGAACGCGACGATCACCGGCATCAGCCCGTCGACCATTTGATTGTTGAAATCGGTCTTCATGTCCTTCGTCTTGAAGAAACTCGCCACCAGGATGGTATTGAGTGATGTCTTAACCTGGCCGATGTAGGCGGCGAACTTGCCCTCGTCCTGCAGTTTCGCCAGGTCGGGCATGCTGCCCACCGGTTCCAACCCGGCCATGAGGAGATATTTCGAGTCCGGGAAGACCGTGTTGACGTAGAGAAAATCGGGGCCGCTGAACGGATAGAAGACCGTGCTCGTTTCCCCGCGAAGTCCGCCCAGTTCCGCATTGGACCAGTTGCGCATCGCGCTCAGGCGTACCCGGGTGATATAACTCCAGCGCACGTCGAGCCACTTCTGGTAGTCGCCCCATTCGGCGGTCGATTCCCATGAGGCGCCGCCTGAGACCGTTTGCCCGGCCAGGCCGCGGGCCGAGGCGTTCACCCGCGCGAATGCTTCGTCGGGGAGAAACGAGGGAGTGGCCAGCGACGCTGCTCCGTCGTCCGTTGCCCAGGCCGGTGCAACGCAGAGCAACAGGAAAACCAGCGCGGGAAGTCGGGGGATACAGAAAGAGCGGAGGCCGTGAAAGATCGCAGTCATAGTGGGAAGTGTGTCAGGTCGAGCTTCCCGGTATCGTTTCGCCGCGAAGCTGCTCCGCCGGGACGTTCCGGCTGGCCCAGAGATAAATCGGAATGCCGATCAACACCGTGGCGGCACCGATTATGGTTTCCGTCGGGTGCCGCTCATAGGTTTTCACCAGGCAGAAAATCGTGATGATGGCAAAAACGATCGGGGTCACTGGATAACCCCACGTCCGGTAGGGCCGGAGCAGATTCGGTTCCCGCACGCGCAGGACGATTACGCCGAGGACAGCCAGCAAAGACCAGAAAAGCAGGACCGTTTCGACGTAATTGACGATGTTGTCCGGATCGAAAAACAGCAGCACGAAAACGACCGCGTACTGGAAGATCAGCGAAATGTAAGGGACGCGCGTCTTGCTCGTGCGGCCCAGAAAGCCCAGTACGGGATAGGTAACACCGATTGCCTCGCTGACGCGCGAGCCGACCCACATCATCGCGCTGACATTGGCCACCAAGCCGACGCAGATCAGCGCGCTGCCGACCCGCGCTCCGGACGCGCCGAAGATCTGGATGCCTGCGATGTGCGCGACCTCCGACTCACCCGCCAGCGAACCGAGGCTGGTCGAGTAAAGAAACACGCTGTTTATTGCGACGTAAAGGAACATGACGAAGGCCGTGCCGAGGATCAACGCGCGCGGCAGCGCCTTCGCCGGGTTGCGCACCTCCTCCACGATGTAGGACGCCGCGTTCCAGCCCGAATAGGCGTACATCACCCAGATAAGGGAAGAACCGAACGAAGCGCTCACCAGGAGCGCCCAATCGGCCTTGTGTGGAAGAAAAGTCACGGGCTGGGCCGGCGTTGCGGTGAATCCGAACACGACAAAGGTCAGGATCAGCAACACGGTCGTCGCCGTGGCCGCCGCTTGGAAGAAACCGGTGAAGCGGAGGCTGCGCAGGTGCGCCAGGGTCAAGACCGTCACGAGGATGAAGGCCAGCATGTGTTCGGTGTTGTTCGGCACGAGATGCGCGATGGCCGGAAACGCCCGGCAAAGGTACTTGCCGAACACCAGCGCGCTGGCGGCGATGGGCGCTGCGAAACCGACGCTGGCCGAGCAAAGACCCGTGCAGAACCCGACCATGGGATGATAGATTCGTGAAAGAAAATTATACTCGCCGCCCGAACGGGGCAGGGCTGTCGCCAGTTCCGCATAGCAAAGCGCTCCGCAGAGCGCCAGCACTCCGCCCACCACCCAAAGCATCACGATGGGAAAGACGCTCCCCGTGAGCTCGGAACTGCCGTCAGAACGGGAAAAGCCGCTGATTTGGAAACCAAGGCTCATGAAAACGCCGGTGCCGATCATGTTCGAAACCACCAGTGCGGCGGCGGGCCACGTCGAGACGGCTTGGGGATGGGATGCTGTTTTCACGATAAACGACGAAGAAGATGCCGGGTCAACCGACAGGCATCAACATTTAATCTCTCAAATAGGCGCAATTCTTGCAGCGATCGGGCAGCTCAAT
The DNA here is from genome assembly GCA_021272315.1 of Methylacidiphilales bacterium. GTDB lineage: Bacteria > Verrucomicrobiota > Verrucomicrobiia > Methylacidiphilales > UBA1321 > JABDGH01. The sequence goes on from JAJSLI010000015.1 coordinate 31,506, forward strand.
TTCTCTTTTTATTTTTGACGAAATTACCGACCGGTATGTTCATCTTAAATTATTGATAGGGAAAAAGTAACGTTAAATAAATAAGTGTCCATGGGGGTTGGACTTATGCAGGTTTTATCCGCTTTTGCAACGCCTCGACCAGCGTCTGATCCAGCATGGCCATCTCAATCGGTTTGAGCAGGTGGGCGTCAAAGCCGGCTTCCGCCGCCGCCCGGATGTCCTGCTCCCGGCCCAGCCCGCTCAGCGCAATCGCCACCACATCGTGAAATTCGGACCGGGTCCGAAGCCGGATCATCAGTTCGAGGCCTGAAATCCCCGGTAGTCCGATGTCGGAAATGATGATGTCAGGCCACTCGCGCACGGCCAGTTCGAGTGCCTCCTCTGCGCTGGACGCTGCGATCACCTGGCATCCGCGTCGCTGGTAAATACGCTGCAGAGCCTCACGCGTGTCGGTCGCATCTTCCACCACCAGCAGCCGCTTGTCTTTGAGCAGGATCAGATCCAGTGGCGGTTTCACCGCCACATCTTGGGGCAAGGAGAAATCGATCTCAGGAGGTGTCAGCCGCGGCAGCCAGAGCGTGAACGTCGCGCCCTGACCCGGGCCGGGGCTTTCGGCCAGCAATCCGCCTCCATGCAGTTCCGCCAGCGAACGCGCCACCGTCAATCCCACGCCCAGCCCGCCCACGCTCTCAGTTCGCTGCGTGAGTGACTGGTGAAACATCTCGAAAATCTTGTCGATCTCACCCCGCTTCAGGCCCGCCCCGTTGTCGGTGACCGCGATCCGAACCTCGTTCTCGGTAACCGCCACCCGCACCGTGATTTTTCCGCGCGGATCGGTGAACTTGATGGCATTGTTGATCAGGTTTGTCAGCACCTGCGCCAGGCGCGGCGGATCGATCTCAAGTTCCACCGGCTGGGTGGAGGGGATGAAGGTCATGCCGAGGCTTTTTCGCTGCCATGCCGGACGCATCGTCTCGAGGGTTGCGCGGGTCCACTCGTTCATTTCCACCTTTTCGCGCGCCAGCCGCAGCTTGCGGTTCATGACGGCGGAAAGGTCGAGTAGTTCGTCGATCATGCGCGAGAGAGCGCGCGCATTGCGGTCGATGACGTTCACATTGCGGACCTGCTCCTGCCCGAGCTGTGGATCGGTAGCGAGCAGGTGCGCGCACGAAATCACCGGCGTCAGCGGCGTCCGCAACTCATGACTCAGCGTGGCGAGGAACTCATCCTTGAGCCGCGCTGCCTCGTGCAGTTTCTGGTTCTTATCTTCCAGTTCGCGTGTCTTTTCCGCCACGCGTTCTTCCAGCCCGACATTGGCTCCGCGCAGCGCTTCCTGCTGCTCTGAAAGCCGGCTGTTCTTTTCTTCGAGCTCAAGTTGGTTGCGCAGGATGTTGGCGGCCATTGCGTTGAATGTTTCGCCCAGACTTTCAATCTCATCGCCGGAATGGATGTGAACGCGGACGGTGTAGTCGCCTGCCTGCAGCCGCCGCACCGCCCCGGCCAACGCCTGGATCGGACTGATGATCGAGTTGGAAATCAACAATTGCAGGACGATGGTGACGATCGTCACCGTGCCGACCCCAATCCACATCATCGTTACGCGGCTCTGGGCTTCATTCGCTTCGTCTTCTTTCAGTCCGGCCAGCGTCGTCTCGATCTCGTGGCGGACCGTGGTGGTCGCCGTATCGATCTGGGCCAGCAGGTCGGTTCCATGCGCACTCAGTTGTTCGAGATCCGGCGGTTTGAGACCCGGGTGATCCACCGTCGCCGCACCCACCTCGTCAATCCATTGTTGGACGAGGCTGCGGCGACTGGTTTCTGCGGGACTGGCTAGGAGAAACGGGCTGTTGAGCGAGGCGAGATTGTCCTCCACCTGTTGGCGGGTCTGGTTGAAGAGGGCCAAGTCGTGAGGGTCGGTCCCCTTTTGGTAACTGCGCCGTTCGGCGTCCATCGCCCGGAGAAGCGCAGGCAGGGTGTTCAGACTTTCCAACTCGGTCTCTGCCGCCTGGGCGACCGGAGTGTAGCTCTCCACGCTGTTGAGTGAGATGACAAGGTAGATCGCCAGCACCAGCAGCAGGGCGAGATGGATCAGCAGACTCAAAACAAGCCGCCACACCAGGCGCACTTTGATCCTGGGCGTTTCTTTGCGGGCATCGTTCGGTTGGCTCAAGCGGTGACTACATTACCATGCCATCCTCTCTTCCGTCCATTTGGTTGCCGGGCTGAAACAGAGTCAGGGTCTGTCCCTAAATAGAAGCTTGGAATCGTTGGGAAGCGGCTCCAAAATCGCCCTCCCTCCATGAAGCGTTCGTTCTGGTCCCTGGTGGCGGTACAAATTCAGGTTCTGCTGAATGACAACGGCGCCAAGCTCATGCTCATGACCCTGGGCGTGGCGGTCGCGCCTGAACTTTTTCCCGGCAATCCCGAATATGCCGAAATCAGCGGCAAGACTATTAAAACCGTCCTGGCAGCCATAATCATTCTGCCTTTCGTCCTCTTTGCTCCCACGGCTGGGTGGATTTCCGACCGTTTTTCCAAGCGCAACGTCATCGTCATGAGCCTCTGGGCCCAGTTCGGCATCATGGCCATGATCGGCCTTTCGCTCACTTTCCACCTGCTCGTCTTCGCCATTCTCGGCCTCTTCTTTTTGGGTCTCCAATGCGCTATTTTTTCCCCGGCCAAGCAAGGCATCATCAAGGAAATCGTCACCGCCACCAAGATCAGTTCTGCCGTCGGCGTCGTTGAGGTCACCGCCATTGCCAGCATGCTCGTCGGTGGCCTCGCCGGCGGCGCGCTCTTCGACTTCTGCCTCAGCACCCTCGACAGTCCGTGGCAGGCCGCCGAGGCGACTATGGCCGTGCTGACCGGCTTGGCCCTCCTTTCGCTCATCGCCGGCTACCAGATTCAGCCCACGCCCGCCCACACCAACCAGCCCTTCCGCATCGAGCTGCTTTGGGAGCACTTCGGCCAGTTACACGATGTCTGGCAGGAACCGCCGATCCGCCTCTGCGTTTTCAGCATCAGCTATTTTTACGGGCTGGCCGGAGCGCTTTACCTGACCCTGTTCGAAATTTCCGCCGGTGTCCACGGCAACGGGGTGGGTACCGCCATGCAGACCGGGCTCTACGCCGCGACGCTCGGCATCGGCATCATCCTGGGGAGCCTGCTCGTCACCCGCCTCACCACTCATCAGGTCGAGATCGGCCTTATCCCCATCGGCTCCTTCGCCCTCATCGGCGGCGCCATCCTGGCCGGGCTGAGCCGCACCAACAGCTTTTTCTTTTATGCCGCTCTTTTGGGCATGGGCCTTGCCGGCGCACTCTTTGTCGTTCCCCTCAACGCCCATCTCCAGGAACAGGTCAGGCCGGAACGGCGAGGACGCATCATGAGCGCTAATATGCTCTTCGTGAATCTCTTCGGCATTGTCGCCGTCATCATCCAATACGTCATCTCTGCCCATTACGATATCTCAGCGAAACATCAGCTTCTCCTCTACGCCATACCAACCGCCGCCGTCACCGCCTACATCATCTACGTTACGCCCGAGGGCCTCTTGCGCCTCGCGCTTGGCCTGCTTGGACGCACCTTTTACCGCGTCACCCCCGTCGGCCTCGAGTCGATGCCGGTCAGTGGCGGTGTTCTTCTCCTGCCTAACCACATCTCCTACGTCGACGCCATCATTCTCCAACTTGCCTGTCCGCGCCCCATCCGTTTTCTCGTCTATGACCAGATTTACCAGGTCCGTTCGTTGCGCTGGGGCTTGCGCCTGCTCGGCGCCATCCCCATCAGTCCGAAGAAAGCCCGGTCCGCCATTGAAACTGCCGTCAACGCTCTTGCCCGGGGCGAAGTCGTCTGTCTATTTCCCGAAGGCGCGCTTACCCGCACGGCCACGTTGCAGAAACTCAACCGCGGCTATGAGCTCATCGCCCGCAAGGCCCGTGTGCCCGTCATTCCCATCTGGCTCGAAAATGTCTGGGGCTCTGTCTTCTCCTACTACGGGGGCGAGTTTTTCTGGAAGCTTCCCCGTGTCGTTCCGTTGCGTGTCTGGCTTTACTTCGGCGCCCCCATGACCGCCGCCGAAGCGACGCCCGAGGTCGTCCGCCGCAGCCTCTACGATCTCTCTGAGGCCGCTTTTCAGGCCCGGCCTGAACTTCGCTCCCATGTTGGCTACGAAAGCCTCCGCGGCCTCCGTAAAAAATTCTTCACCCCTGTCATCATCGACGCCTTTGCCGGTGGGCGCACCCTTACCGGCGGCAAGCTCCTTGCCGTTTCCATCGTTCTTTCCCTCTGGCTGAAGAAAAACGTGCCCGAAAGGCGAATCGGCATTGTTTTGCCGCCCGGCTTGGGCGCCACTATCGCCAATCTCGGAGTCATTCTCGCCGGCAAAATCCCGGTCAATCTCAACTTCACCGCGGGTCTTGCCGCCAATGAAAAGGCCATCGCCCGGGCCGGTCTTCGTCGGATCATTACCGCTGCCGCCATGCTCGATCAGGTCAAGGATTTCCCCTGGCCCGACAACCATGTTGACATTGCCGAACTTCTCAAGAGCTTTCCCCAGGACCAGTTGAAGCGCTGGGGTATTTTGGCCTTCATCTCGCCAGCCCCCGTCCTGCGCCGTCTCATCGGCCTGCCGCGCTGGGGCGACCACGAGGAAGCCGGTCTGCTGTTTACCAGTGGAAGCGTTGGTGAACCCAAGGGCGCCGTCCTCAGCCACCGCAACATCCTCGCCAACACCGCCCAGATTGCCGCCATCCTCGGCCAGACAAAACTCCAGTCGATCCTCGGCTGCCTGCCTGTTTTCCACAGCTTCGGTTTCACCGTCACCTTTTGGTGGCCGCTGCTCGGCGGCCCGCCCGTCATCACCTATCCGAGTCCCCTCGATGCCCAGAAGCTGGTGGAGATCATTGAACGCCATCGCATTGAACTTCTCCTTACCACCCCCACTTTTCTGCGCGCTTTCATCCGCAAGGGTCGGCCCGATCAGCTCAGTTCCCTGCGTATGGTGGTGACCGGTGCGGAAAAACTGCCACTTGAGGTTTTGCGCGATTTCGAGGACAAATTCGGCATCCGCGTCAGCGAAGGCTACGGCATGACCGAGGCCTCTCCTGCGGTTGCCGTCAATCTGCTCGATCAGCCGCCCTCGCGCCTCAACCCCGATGGCGTCGTGGGTCGTCGCGTCGGCAGCGTTGGACGCATGCTTCCCGGCATCGCCGCCCGCATCCGCAACCCCGAGACCGGCGCCGACCTCTCCCTCTTCGAGCCAGGGATGCTCTGGCTGCGCGGCGCCAATATCTTCGAGGGCTACCTCGACGATCCCAGGCGAACCAGCGACGTTCTGCAGGACGGTTGGTACAAAACCGGCGATATCGGCCGTCTCGACGACGATGGCTTCCTCTTTATCGAAGGTCGGGTGAGCCGTTTTTCCAAGATCGCCGGCGAAATGGTTCCCCACCTTACCATTGAGCAAAAAATTACCGAGGCTTGGCGCGACGTCGGTCCTCACCATGAGGGTCCCGTGGCCGTTGTCATCGGCATTCCGGACGAAAAACGGGGCGAAAGCCTCGTTTTGCTCACCATCCTGCCCATCGAGCAGAACGAGCTCCGCCAGAAACTTTCCGCTCAGGGTCTGCCCAACCTCTGGATTCCCAAGGTCATCAAGCGTGTCGCCGCCATCCCGCTCCTGGCCACTGGTAAGCTTGATGTCGCCGCCTGCCAACGCCTTGCCACCGAGGAGCCCTTGCCCGCTTCCGCCTCATGAATGTGCTCGGAATTGGCATGGATATCGTGGAGACGAAACGCATCGCCGAATCGATCGAACGCTTCGGCGACCGTTTTCTCCAGCGTGTCTTCTTGGAGGGCGAAGTTGCCTATGCCAAGAGCATGAAATTTCCCCATCTTCACCTGGCCGCCCGCTTCGCCGCCAAGGAAGCCATCAGCAAGGCCTTCGGCACCGGCATTGGTCGTGAACTAGGCTGGCGCGATCTCGAAATCGTCCGCGCCCCGGGTGGCGCTCCCAGTGTCAGGCTCCATGGCCGTGCCGAGGCCTACGCGAAATCGCGGGGCATTACCCAGGTCCTGGTCAGCCTCTCTCACACCTCCGAGTATGGCGCCGCGAGCGCTGTTATTCTTGGTTGACTGATACTTGTCCCCGGAATAACCCGTGGTTATGATAAGGTGACTTGGAACTCGAAATTAAAACAGCCATGCCCAACACCAAAGAGCCCGTCATCGAAATCCATCCTAGCATCATGCTCAAAGGACAGCTCAGCATGGCCCGCGATGTTATCCTCACTGGTCGGTTCGAGGGCGATCTGCAAACTCGCGGACGTCTCACTGTCGCCGCGGGCGGCGTCGCCATCGGCACCATCGAAGCCGGCGCCCTCCAACTCGAGCCCGGCAACCAGGTGCAGGCCAAGGTTACGGTCGGCCAGCCTCAACAGCCCAAAATGCTCAACGTCGTCAAGAAAATCGGCAGCGGCAAATGGCCTTCGCGCCTTCGCAAGCTCAAGGAATTTGCCCTCGGCTTCAAGTAACCGGTTTACGCCATGAGCAAGCCCAAACAAATCGAAGTCACGTGTCCCCATTGCCAGGGCACGCAGACCGAACCCGAGGGAGCCATCTCCACCAATTGTCGCGCCTGCGGACGCTACTTCAAGATCGGTGCCGAACGCGAATCGCGCACCGTCCGGGCGCCCAAGGCCAACCGCGAGGTCTTCTGCGTCAAGTGTGGCGCGCCCAATCTCGTCGCCAGTGCCGCCCTCTCCACTCAATGCATCCGTTGTCTTCACTATCTCGAACTCGGCGACAAGGTCATCCGCGGCGTCCAGACCGGCAAACTTTATGCCTACGACGATGTGCTCTTCGCCGAGGGCTGTAACTTCAAGGGCATCGAGGCCACCGGACGACGGCTCGAGATTCGCGGCAAAGTCTTCAGCAAACTCCGCGCCACCGAGGAAATCATCGCGGCTGAAGGCTCCGAAGTCGCCGGCGAACTTCGCGCCCTCGTTGTCCGCATCGAGCGCGGCTCCAAGGTCAAGGTCCAGGTTCTCGAATGCGCCCGCCTGCTCGTCAGCGGCGAAGTCGAAATCACCGGCACCCTCACCGCCTCCGAAATCGCCCTGAGCGACGGCGCCACCTTCACCGGCCAGCTCAACATTCACAACGCAAAACTCCAGGTCGGCGCCGGCGTCCACACCCATTTCGATTCCATCACCTGTGGCGAACTCACCGTCGACGGCAGCGTCACCCTGGCCGGCTCGCTTTTCGCCGACCGCATCGTCGTCAACGGAGGAGGCACTCTCAACAGCCCCCGCATCTGCGCCGCCGCCATCGAAGTCAATCCCGGCGGTTCTTTCCAGGGCCGCATCGAAAGATTTGTGCCGCGCGAAGTCCCGCCGGAGACCGTTCCCCAAGCCGAGGCGGCGTAGGGGAAACTGGGAAATCATCAAAGATTCAGCACGCCGCCGAAAAGGTGTCTGTTTTCTTTTTATAGCATAACCCACAGCTTAAATGAAAAGATTGTATAGATTGGGACTATTCGCGTTGGTGGTTTGCCTTTTTTTGGCGGAGGCCGTAGGGTTAGCGACATTTTATACTAACCGCATGTTTAAGCTGGAGTTGTTTAACATGCGGGAATATCAAAAGGCACAGCTAGCATTAGTGATTGTCTCATTTCATTCTTATTACCATGAGTGGCCAGGTCCTCCAGGGCCCATAGACACGAATGTCTACCTGGAGCTTGTGGGCTATAAAGATGCAAAAATCAACACTCAACACATTGATTTTTTTGAAAAGAATAATTGCGATGGAGATACGCTTGATGAAAACGGGCATGACTTTCTTTTTAAGCCCGACGACTCGATTGGCACTTGCTCTGTGTATGAATTATGAGGGAAAACGGGGACAGACACGGTTTTTTTCATTAATCCTGTTGCCGCGCTCAACGCGAACAAGGCTTTGTGGTTTGCAACCGGCCCGGAGGGCCGCCCGAAAATAGCCCAGCACTTTAGTGCTGGGTTGAGGAGTGGTCTCGGAAGAGTCCCGTCAGGGACGACAGAAAGCTTCTCCTTCCGTTCTGTCGTCCCTACGGGACTCCTTTTAAAGAGAGCCGGTCTTACCCAGCGCTAAAGCGCTGGGCTACTTTCGAATGTCCCTGCGGGACTCCTCTTCGAGAGCCTAAACCCCCTCCGGCGCCTGGGGATCGCTTACCGGGAAGAGCAGCTTGAAGCGCGTCCCCTGGCCCACTTTCGACTCGATCTCCACATTGCTCTGGTGGTTCTCCATGATCTTCTTGACGATGGCCAGCCCGATCCCCGTGCCCGATTCCTTGTAGGTCAAAAACGGTGCGAAAAGATTGTCGATCTGGTCCTGCGACATGCCCTGGCCCGTGTCGCGGACCGACAGCGCAAGGTACGGTACGCCCTCCACGGTCTCAAGAGCCGCGCTCAAGCGCAGGGTTCCCCCCTTCGGCATCGCCTCCGCTCCGTTCAAAATCAGGTTCAAAAGCACCTGCTCGATTTGCGCGCGGTCGGCGCGGAACGGCGGCAAATCCTCCGGCACGCTGCTGCGCACGTCGATTCCCTGCCGCAGCAACTTGTGCCGCGTCAACAGGAAGACGTCGTCGATCAATTGCTCCGCGCGCACCGCCTCCTTGATCGGTTCCGACGACCGCGCAAACGAAAGCACTTGGTCGAGGATGCGGTTCATCTGCCGCATTTTTTCACTGATCAACAGGGCATCCTTTTGCGACGTCGCATCGAGCTGTAGGCTTTCCATCAAGGCGTGAAATAGCATTTGCATCACGGTTAGCGGATTGCGGATTTCATGCGCGATCTCCGCCGCCAGCAGGCCCAGCGCCGAGAGTCGCTCGCTTGCCCGCAGCTTTTCTTCCATGTCCACCACGCGCGCCAGCAGCCGCCCCTTTTCGATGGCCACCGCGGAGAGATCTCCCAGCGTGGTCAGCAGCTTGATCTCGTCGTTGGAAAACCGGTGCCGCTGTTGCGTGTACACCACCAGCACGCCCAGCGTCTTTTCCGTGAAAATCAGCGGCGCGGCCAGCATCGACACCAACCGCTCCTGCCGCGCGAGATCGGTCTGCCCGTAGCCTTTTTCCTCCGTCACGTCGACCACCGCCAGCGGTTTGCGCCGCATGACGACGTTCCCCAGTAGAGAATCCTCCACGCTCAGGTTCGGTTTCTGCCGGTAAAGCTTCGTCCCGCCCTGGCAGGCGCGCAGGATCAACTCCGATCCGTCGTCATTCAACAGGAAAACCGCGCAGAGACGCGCCTTCATCAGACGGGAAGTTTGCACCGTGACCTGCTCCAGGATTTCGTCGAGGTTCGTCTCCGAGAGGATCATCTGTGCGATATCGACAAGGCTCGTCAGTTGCCGCCCCTTCAACCGTAACTGGTCGATTTCCCAGGCCAGCTCCAGCCACTGTGCGGCTTCCGACGCCAGGTCGACCAATCGCGCCTCGTCCATCGCACCGAATGCATCGATCTTTACCGAGTCGACGTTGAGCAGCCCCACCACCTGCCCTCGCATCTCCACCGGCACCGCCATTTCCGAGCGGACCTTCGCGTTGATCGAGACGTAGCGCCGCTCCGCATGCACATCGCCCGTGCGTAACGGCTGGCCCGTTGTCGCCACCCAGCCCGTGATTCCTTCGCCCGGGCGCAGCTTCACCTTCTTCGCCCTTTCGCTCAACCCGAGGCTTGCCTCGATGTCGAGCAGCCCCGTGTTCGGGTTGATCAGGATAAACGAGCCCGAGTCGGCCCGGGTTGAACGCACCGCCGCTGCCAGGATGCGGTCCAGCGCTTTTTGCGGGTGCAGCAGCGTTCGCAGGTCGCGCCGCCGCAGATCGGAAAAAAGAGAGGTCCGGGTCGGTCGTTTCATATTGCGATCCACCTGCGCACCTCCTGCGTCAGGGTGGTGAGAACCTCTTCCGATTCAATCTTTTTCCCGCTCTTGTCACAGAGATAAAACGTGTCCAGCGCCGCGCCCTTTTCCGTGGTGATACGCGCCGAGACCAGGTTGAGTCCCGTGTCGGCGATGGCTCGGGCGATCCGGTAGAGCAGGCCCGGATAGTCGGGTGTCTGCACGTCGAGCAGGGTATGGGTTCGCGACGCGTTCTGATCCACCGACACTCGCGTTGGAAATTCCGAGGCATCGTAAATCGGCAGCCTCGGCTTCATTTTGCGGGTGAAGATCTGGCTGAAGTCGTACGGCTCCATCCCCATGGCCTGATTGAGGATTTTCTCGAACTCCGCGCGGTCCCGCGGATCGGTTGCCGCCTCCAGTTTTTCCGTTGCCACATAAAAGGTATTGATCGCGATGTCATCCGCCCGCGTAAAAATATCCGCCTTGAGGATGGTCAGGCCGCATGCCGCGAATGAACCGGTGACGCGGGCAAAAAAGTGGTCCCGGTCCCACGAGACGATCGTGACCTCTGAGTAACCCTGCTCCGGAAAGTTTCGCCAGTGGATCACCGGTTGCAGGGAGGCGTCGTCGTGCGTGATCTGGTATTTCAGGAAGCTGTGCACGAGGGTGATGTGCTCCCGGATCAGGTCCTCCGACATGCTCTCGAAATAGCCCGGAGGCAGGTTCTCGAAATGGGCCGCGATCTCGGCCGGATCAAACTGCCGGTCGAGATTTTTCAGGATGCGCTGTTGCGTCTCGTGCCGCGCATGCTCCGCCAGGGTCACGAATTCCGTGATGCCGTTCAGTGCCCGCGTGGTCTGGTGGTAAAGCTGCCAGAGCAGCAGGTCCTTCCAGTCCGAGTAACTGCGCCCAGAGCCTGTTCCCCGTGTATCCGCGAAGGTCAACAACATCAGCAGGTCCAGCCGTTCCGGAGTCTGCACGATGCGCGCGAACTCAATGATCGTCTCCTCATTGTCGAGGTTCTTGCGTCGCGCGATCTCCGACATTGTCATGTGATGGTCCACCAGAAAGACCAGCGTCGAGAGATCCGTTCCCTTCAGCCTCATCCGCCGCGCCACCCGCACCGCGTTTGCCGCGCTCGCCTCCGCATGGTGGCTGACGTTTTCCGATTTTCCCGTGTCGTGCAGCAGCATCGCCAGGTAAAGAATGTGCGGACGCGCCGTCTGCTGCAGCAGGGGCCGGTATTTCGACAGCGGTGGCTCCGTCGCGTCGATGATCTTGTCCAGAATTTCGATGCAGACCAGCGTGTGCTCGTCCGCCGTGTAACGATGGAAAAATTCATGCTGCACCAGGCACGTCAATGGGCGAAATTCCGGAAAAAATCGTCCCAGAAAGCCGAGCTCGTGCATCGTCCGCAGCGCCCGCCCCACCTGTCCTTTGCGCGAGAGAATCGCCAGCAGGGTGTCCCGTACCGCCGTCTGATAAATGAACCGCCGATCCACCAGGTAAAGCCTCCGTCGCAGGCGCAACTTCAACTCCGGCCCCAGTTCCGCGTTGTGCTGCTGGGCGAGCAGAAAGACTCGCACCAGTCGCAGCGGCTCGTCCGAGAAGGTCGAGTTTGACGCCGCTTCGATCACCCCGTTTTCCAGCGCGAAACCGTCAATCTCCTCACGGTGCGTCGACTGGAACGGCAGAAACGACCAATGCGCCCGTCCCGCGCGGCTAGTCCCGCACAACCGGTTGCACAGCGTATTACCCAGGTTGTAAAGCAGCGACGTTTGCTCGTAGTAATCGCGCATGAACGCCTCCATTCGCCGTAAAATCGTCCGCTGCTGGTAGTGAAAACTATCTGCAATTTGCCCCTGTAACCGCAACGTAAGGACGTCCCCCGACCGCTTTTGCTGGTAGTGCAGCTCCGTCCGCACTCGCTGCAGAAAATCATACGCGCGGTCAAGCTGCTTGCGCTCCGAAGGCGTCACCAGTTGTGCGTCGACGAAGTGCTGCGTGTTCGCCAGCCCGCGTTTCACCTTTCCGATCCAAATCAGGTTTTGGTAATCGCGCAGACCTCCGCATCCTGTTTTCACATTGGGTTCCTGTAGAAAAACCGTGTTGCCCGCCTTGTCGTGCCGCTCGCGCTGGTCTGCCACCCTCCACTCCAGGAACTCTCGTTCTTTTCCGTGCAGACACCGCCGCTCGAAGGTCTTATCGAACTCGGCGAACAACGCTTCGTCACCGCTGAGATACCGCGCCTCCAACAGCGACGTCTTTGTCCGCAAGTCCCCGTTGGCCTGTGCGACCAGTTCCGACATCGTCCGGGTTGCGTGCCCCACCTGGAAACCTATGTCCCAAAGCACGTAAAGAATATGCTGCACAATGTCGTTGACCTGCGCCGTATCCTTCGTCCCGCTGCCCGGGTAGAGAAAAAGAATGTCAATGTCGCTGTACGGACTCAGTTCGCCCCGTCCAAATCCGCCCACGGCCAGCAGCGCGATCCGTGGCGGCTTTTCCAGATGAGTTCGCTGGTGCGTCTCCCACGCCCGGATCCAGATGTGCCGTAGCATCACCGTTATCACGTCGGCCCGCTTTTGCGCCAGGTCCAGGCCGCCCTCGCCGTTGACGTGTTCCAGCCGCAGCCGGTGTTCCTCCAGCTTCAGGAATCGCCGGTAGACATCCAGCAGGTCCGTCGGGCGCATGTGGGAGTGATGCACCAGCTCTCGCTCGGCGTGGCGCAGTACTTTTTCCAGGTAGACCGGCGGCATCGGTTGAAATTAGAGTGTGTTTTCAAATAGGGCAAGGTCGCGCAGGGGCGGCAAGTCAACTAACGTGCGAGTGACGATTTTCTTGCTCCATCGCGCGAACGACTTCACCCTTAACACCCCATGCCCCAGCTCGGCCTCAATATCGACCACGTCGCCACTCTTCGCGAAGCCCGCTACCGCAACTGGAAGCGGGGCCTCCCGCCAGAACCCAGCGTCCTCGAAGCCGCGCACCTGGCCGAACAAGGCGGTGCCCGATCCATCACCGTCCACCTGCGTGAAGACCGCCGCCATATCCAGCCTGCCGACGTTCGGGGTCTCTCCCATACAATTCAAGTCCCCCTCAATCTTGAAATGGCCGCGACGACTGTCATGGTCCGCCAAGCCCTTCTCTTCAAGCCGGACGAAGTCTGCCTCGTGCCCGAAAACCGCCAGGAAGTCACCACGGAGGGCGGCCTCGACGCCGTTACCGATGCGCGTCGGCTCAAGGCCGTCATTGCCCGGCTTGCCGCCGCCAAAATCGGCGCCAGCGCCTTCATTGATGCCGATCTGTCGCAGGTTGACGCCGCCCATCGCGCCGGTGCCTGCGCTGTTGAACTCCACACCGGCAACTACGCCAACGCCACCGCCGCCGCCGCCCGCCACCGGGAACTTGCGCGTCACGCCCGTGCCGCCGCGCACGCCAACGATCTCGGCCTGCGCGTCAACGCCGGCCATGGCCTTCACTACACCAACGTCCGCGAGTATATTGAAGACGTTCCGCATCTCCACACGCTCAATATCGGCCATGCCATCATTTCCCGCGCCGTCTACGTCGGACTTCGCCAGGCCGTCGCGGAAATGGTCGTGCTGCTCGGTTCGCACAAGCAGATCCATAATGTTGATTAGGTTTGCTACGCGACGCGGAACTTAGAAATCGCGCAGCGGGCTCGAGGCATCCGCCCGGGGGTTTAGCCCTTCCGGTTGCGGCAGGCTGTTTTCAAACGGGTGTTGCGCCGGACTCTTTTGATACCTGGCTTGGATGCCCGCATAAAGCGCATCGGTTGTTTGCGCTGAGTTTTGCGCCAGCAGATTGATCTGTTCGTCCAGAAATTGTGCCAGTTTTGCCGTTCCCGGCTCGATCCGCGGCAGCAGCGCGTGGTCAAGCGCCTCGTGGCAAATCGCCTCCGGCGTGTCGCCCGCGTCTTCCGGCGGTTTCTGCACCCGAGTCCATCCGGCATGCACCGGCTGGCAGGCCAAGTACCCAGCCAGCAAGTGCGCTGCCGCCGGATCGGACGACTTTGCCGCCACCGCCCAGCCGTTCACCCGGGCCAGGCTCGCCCGCGTGAAATCCGTCGGTATCAGGGTGAACGCGTACCGGAATTTCGGCAACGACGCCGCAAAATCCGATGGCGCGATCAGCAACGAAGACCGTTGCTGCGCGAAAAGCGCACCCGGCATCTGTCCCGGCTTCGTCGGAGGAGCCGTCACAGTCAGGTCGCAAAAAAAAGTGTGGATCCACTCCAGCGCGTGCAGCTGCGATTCCCGCGTATCGTGATCCGAGATGTGCCACTCCCCGAGATCGAGCGCCGGGTGCCCTGTTTCCGTGCAGAGAATGTTCCAAAAATCAAAATCGGCCGGAAGTTCCAGCGGATAGATCGGCTGCCCCGCGTCGTTCTTCATCTGCAGCGAGCCCATCGCCCGTGCAATTTCCTCCATAACGTCCCAGGTCCAGTGTTGGTCCGGGTAACCGATCCCCGCGCGGTCGAAGTGCAGTTCGTTATAAAAAAGCACATCGACCGAAAATTCGTCCGGCACCGCCCGGATCCGCCCGTTTACCGTGAACGCCGCGATGCTTCGCGCCGCCGTGTCCGGATTCGGCGCACCTTCCGCCAGGTCGCGCTCGGGATCGAGTCCTGAAAAATCGCGCGAACCGATCAGGCACACGTCCGGCGGCGTTCCGGACGCGAACGCGTCGTGCAAGTCGCGCCGGTACGTCGCTTCGTCAGGGTCAATGGTCAGCAGCGCGCGCCGCCCCGTGCCGTTCGTGAAATCGTCCGCTTCGGCCTCCAACACCGTCGCGTCGTTGCCCGAAGCCCACGCCATCACATGCAGGGATGGCCCCGGCGGCACCTTCGGCGTGTTCGGATGCGGGACCGTCTCCGGCACCGGCAGGCCGTTCGGCCCCGGCTCCGGTGTCGAGGGGAAGGGCTGCTGGTTGTTGCTCTTCGGAATCTCGTCCTTCGTCCGGGGAAAAGTGAAATAGATGAAGAGCGCCGCGCCCAGCAAAGCGAGCAGGAAAAAGATGGCGACCTTCTTTTTGGGCATAAATCAATTTAGGGCGTGCTTTGAAATAGGACAAGGCCACTCAAAATTCCAATCACTTCCCCGGAGTCTTGCGCAAGGTCGTATTCTCTTTGGGCGAAGCGTTACTGCCGTCCGCAGGACTCACTTCCCAATGCAAAAATTCTGAAAGAGCCGTGTCAGGATGTCCTCGTTCGTCGTTTCGCCGATCACTTCGGCGAGATCGTGCAGCGCCTCGCGCAGTTCGAGGCTCACCACCTCCAGCCCGCGCGATTCCCGCAGCGCCTCGAGCGCGCGGTCGAGCGCCTGCGCCGCCCTTTGCAGCGTCGCGTTTTGTCGCGCGTTGATCGTCAGCACGGTTTCTGTCTCGTCCGTTGTCCCGGCCAGCAGCGCCGATTCGATGCGGGCTTCCAGATCGTCCAGCCCCGCCCCCGTCAGCGCGGAGAGCAAAACCGCGTCGTCCGGCAGCGACTCGTGCCGGCCAAGATCCGATTTGTTCGCGATCAGCACAACCGGCACGTTTTCCGGTGGATCGAACCTTGCCGTGCTGTAGGGCAGGTGCGCCTCCACCACGCGCAACAAAAGCTGAGCCTTTGACAGCAAAGCCCGCGCCCGCCGGTGCCCCTCGATTTCCACCGGGTCGGTCGAATCGCGCTGACCCGCCGTGTCGGCCAGCCGCAACGGCAGCCCGCGTACGCTGCACGGCGCCTCGATCCAGTCGCGCGTCGTGCCCGGCGTCGGCGCCACGATTGCGCGGTCCTCGCGCAGCAGCGCGTTGAGCAGGCTCGATTTGCCCACGTTCGGCTCGCCCACGATCACTGTCAGCGCGCCCTCCTGCAGGATGCGCCCCAGTGGAGCGGTGCGCAAAAGTTGTTCCAGCCTGCCGCGCGCCTTTTCCAGCCGGGCCGCAAATTCCGGCCCGACGCGCGGTTCGATGCCTTCCTCCGCGAAATCAAGGCTGGCTTCAAGGTGGCTCAGCAGGTCGACCAGCTCGGCCCGCACCGCCTCCAGAGCCGCGCCCAGCTTGCCTTCCTTCATCGCGCGCGCGCTGGCCAGTGCCCGCTCCGTCGGCGCATAGAGCAGGTCGAGCAGCCCCTCCGCCTGCGTCAGTGAAAGCCGGTCATTCAGGAAGGCGCGCTGTGTGAATTCGCCCGGCCGCGCTGCCCGTGCGCCCAGCTCAAGGCACGCCTGCACGATGGCTTCCGCGATGTGCGGATTGCCGTGGCACGAAATCTCCACCGTGTCCTCGCCCGTGAACGAGTGGGGCGCCCGCCAGAAGGTCAGCACCGCGTCATCGAGGATTTTCCCGTCGCGGGCGAGCGTCCGGTAAACCGCGCGGCCCGGTTTCCATTCCACCGGCACGGTCAGCAGACGATCCACCGTTGCGCGCGACTCCGGCCCGCTCAGCCGGATCACGGCCAGCGCGGCGACGCCCGGCGGCGTGCTCAAGGCAACGATCGTCTCGGTGGTCATTTTCAGATTGTAGCGGCGGTCTGCGACCGTCGCTAGCTTTGTTCGAAGAACTTCTCGAAGCAAGGACATCCACGTTAATCGTAACGTGACGAACGCGCAGCTTGGCCGTGGGTAGGACGTGTTTCAGGGCGAAGCGTTACTGCCGTCCGCCAGGACTGAAGGGCAGCCCATGCGCCTCGGCTACCGCGCGGCATGTCAGCTTGCCGTCCACGGCGTTCACCCCGGCATCCAGACCCGGATGCCGGCGGCATGCCGCGTCGAGCCCGTGATCCGCCAGCGCCTCGATATACGGAAAGGTCACATTCGTCAGCGCCTGCGTTGCCGTTCGTGCATAGGCGCCCGGCATATTCGTCACGCAATAATGGAGCACTCCCTCCTCCACGAACACCGGGTCGTCGTGCGTGGTCGGGCGCGATGTCTCCGCGCAACCGCCCTGGTCGATAGCGATGTCGACGAAGACGCTGCCCGGCTTCATCTGCCCCAGCATCGCGCGCGAAATCAGTTTCGGCGCCCTCGCTCCCGGCACGAGCACCGCGCCGATGAGCAGGTCCGCCGCCGGCAGGAGTTCCGTCAGGTGCGCCTCGCTCGAGTAGAGCGTGTGCGCCGTGCTCATGGTGATGTCGAGAAAACGCATCCGTTCGAGATCGACTTCGAGGATCGTCACGTCCGCGCCGAGGCCTGTCGCCATCCGCGCCGCATTGATGCCCGAAGTGCCGCCACCAAGCACAATCACCCGGCCCGGCAGCACGCCCGGCACGCCGCCGAGCAGGACGCCCTTGCCTCCGTGCGGCTTGGCCAGGAAGTGACCGCCCACGATCACCGACATGCGCCCCGCGATTTCGCTCATCGGTTCGAGCAACGGCAGCCGGTGGTTGTGCGTCACCGTTTCGTAGGCGATCGCGGTCGCGTCCGACTTCAGCAGGGCCTGCGTCAGCGTCAGGTCCGCCGCCAGATGCAGGTAGGTGAAAAGAATCTGGCCCCGGCGCAGCAGCGGAAATTCGGACGGGAGAGGCTCCTTCACCTTTACGATCAGGTCGGCGGAAAAAACCTTTTGATGAGAATCGGTCAAGTGCGCGCCTGCCGCGGCGTAATCGGCGTCCGGGTAGCCTGAATCAGTACCCGCGCCCTTTTCCACCAGGACCTCGTGGC
Source organism: Methylacidiphilales bacterium (assembly GCA_021272315.1). Lineage (GTDB taxonomy): Bacteria > Verrucomicrobiota > Verrucomicrobiia > Methylacidiphilales > UBA1321 > JABDGH01. Next base: position 49,046 of record JAJSLI010000015.1, read on the forward strand.
CGTGCTTGATCAGTTGGTACACCGCCGATGGCAGCAGCCCAACCCGGTGTTCCTGCGTTTTGATTTCCTTCGGGACGCCGATGATCATTTCTCTCAATGTAGCGGCAATCTAGGATGGATGCCAACCCGCCGTGGCCATGTCTTTTATGATTTCCGGTGGAAATATCTTTTGATGAAAAGGAGATAGCCCAGAAATGGCAGCATGGAAAACGACATCAACCAGATCATCCAGTGCCCCTCTAGCAGGCCGGTTTTTTGTATCTGTTCGATCTGCGCCTCGGGAAAGTCCATCAGGCGATACATTTCCAGCAGATCATGCTGCGCAAATGTCACGAGCGTGGACGTCATCCCCACACACAATGCGATCAAGATGAGCCACCATCCTCGCGGATCAAGCTGATACAACAACCATGCCGCATAGCTCCAGAGGGCGGCGAGGATCAGATAAAACAGCATGCCCGGCGCGCCCGTGAGAAACATGCCAAAAAATGGCGCCACGCCATGGGTTGTCATGGGCGCGACAAGCATCATTAGAACGGAAAACAACGACCACAAACAAAGGGCCAGCACCGGCAACGGACAGGCATCGGTCCAGCACGTTGCGGGGTCACGCGCTTCACACGTGGCCTTCACATGTCGGCTGTTATAGAAAAAAGTCCAGACCGCCGGCAAAATGATGAACAGAACGCCGTACATCACGAACATGACGACCAGCACCATATCCATTGCTGCCGCAGACACCGCCGGATGATCGGCCGTTCCCGTGGAGGACAAGTTCGCCAGCACTTTCGGCATGATGAATGCCATGGCAATCACTTCGAACACTCCCAGGACGAGCCAACTCCAGGAAAAAATGAGCAACAATGCCCTGGCCCAGCGTCGGGCCAGGATGGAGCCAATCCCCAGCCACACCAACACCACCGCCAAACCTCCGTACATGAATATTGCGGGCAGGATGGTCGAAAAACTGGTCGGCGCATGGGTGGTCGTGGCTGCTAACGCCTGACCGGCCAGCATGAGGGGGACAAGCAATCCGAACAGGCCGCCCAGCGCTATCGTTAAAACGCCGAAGACGATCAGACCGGTCGAACGGTCCTTGTAGGGCACGGTCAACGAAGTTGTTTCAACCGGTTCGGTTCCTGGATTTTGTTCGTTCATGGGTATCGAAGTGATTACCCATGATGTTCTCTCTAGGCCGGGGATTGTCCATAAGGGAAGTTTTGCCGGAGAACATCCACTGGTGAGATGGGAAAGGCCCCCTTGCGGTGGCTATCCTTTAAAATCGACCACGACCTTGGTGCAACGGTCGCATAATTCTGGATGGTCTGCGTGGCTGCCGAGATGATCGTAATATTTCCAACACCGGACGCATTTCTTCATGCCGTGGTCTTCCGCGCGGGTGACGGTGATGGTTTCTTCGCCATCGGTGGGCTTGATGATGACTTTGGAGACGATGAACAATTCTTCCAGAACGGAAGGCTGAACTGATCCCTCGACAAGCTCGGGATGACGGGTTGCTATTTCCACGCAAGCTTCGAGACTCTTGCCGATTTTTTTGTCGCGGCGCTTTTCCTCCAATTTCTGCATTACTTCGGAGCGCAAGCCTATATCTGAGCGAATCCCCATCAAGATCCCCCAAAGCGTCATTTCAAATTCAGGACCGATTTTTTCGGGGAAAACCTGTGTGTGAACTGAGCTTGTATGACCCAAAAAACTCCAAGTTTCTTCCGTCGTATAGGGAAGTATGGGTGCCAGAAGTTTAGTGAGGACATCTGCGATGCGATACATAACAGTTTGTGCGGAACGACGATCGGGATCGTTTTTTTCGCCGCAGTACAAACGGTCTTTTAGGACGTCGATGTAAAAAGCAGAAAGATCGACGGTACAGAATGTGTTTATACACTGATAAACGTACGCAAAATTGTATGCGGCATATGTTCCATTAACTGCATCTATGATACCGTTCAGGCGCGCGTTAACCTGGCGATCTAGATAGGTCCACTTCTCTGGCGGCACAGCATCCTTCTCCGGATCAAAATCACTCAGGTTCCCCAGCAAGATGCGCAGCGTATTGCGAATGGAGCGATAGGTATCCGCCACGCGGGCGAAGATGTCGTGGGAGAAGGGGATGTCGTCCTGGTAGTCCTGGCTGGCGACCCAGAGGCGCAGGACGTCGGCGCCGTGTTCGTTGACCAGCGTCATCAGATCAACCGGTTTTTGGTAGCCGGTGCCCGACTTGGAAAGCTTTTTGCCTTCGATATCGACGACAAAGCCGTTGGTGAGCACCGCCTTGTAGGGCGCCTGGCCGGTGGCCGCGACCGAGGTGAGGAGCGACGACTGGAACCAGCCGCGATGCTGGTCGCTGCCTTCGAGGTAGAGGTCGGCGGGATAGCGCTGGTCCGGGTGCTTTTGCGAAACGGCGGCCCAACTCGTGCCCGAGTCGATCCAGACGTCGAGCGTGTCGCGGCCCTTCTTGAGGCCGAGCGGCAGATCGAGTGCGGACGCGAGTTCGTCGGCGGTGCGGGCGAACCAGATGCCCGAGCCCTCCTTCTCGACGAGGTCGGCGAACTTGCGGATGACTTTTTCGTTCAGGAGCGGCTGCTCGCCCTCGCCGTAAAAGACGGGCAGGGGAATGCCCCAGGTGCGCTGGCGCGAGATGCACCAGTCGGGCCGGCTCTCGACCGCGCCCCGGATGCGGTTGCGGCCCGATTCGGGAATCCACTTCACGCCGTCAATCGCCGCCAGCGCGTCGGCGCGGAAAGCGTCGACCTTGATGAACCACTGCTTCACCGCGCGGAAAACGATGGGCGTCTTCGAGCGCCAGCAGTGGGGATAATCGTGGCGGTACTCTTCCTGGGCGAAGAGCGCGTTCTTCGACTTGAGCAGTTCGATGATCGGCGCGTTGGCCTTGAAAACGTATTGCCCGACGAGGGCGCGGACTTCGGGCTCGCTGTTTTCGGTGAGAAACTCGGCAGTGAGACAGCCGCGATCGTCGACCGGCGCGAGAACGGGCAGGCCGTGTTGCTGGCCGAGTTGGTAATCGTCGTGGCCGTGGCCGGGCGCGATGTGGACAAGGCCCGTGCCCGTGTCCGCGGTGACGAAATCGGCGGAGAAGATTTGGCGCGTGCGACCGTCGTTGAGGAAAGGATGCGTGTAGGTGAGGCCGACGAGAGCGGAGCCCTTCCAAGGGCCGGCGATTTGCTTCGGTTCTGAGGGTGCAAGGGGAGCTGATCCTTCGACAAGCTCAGGATGACGGAAAGGGGAGGGCGGGAGTTTTGCGACGAGGGCAGTACTAAGCAGTACCTTTTGGCCCGAGATTTCGTAAACCGCATAGTCGAGATTGGGCGCTACTGCCACGGCAAGATTTGCGGGCAGCGTCCACGGCGTGGTCGTCCAGATGAGCAAGGAGACGTTGCCGGTTAACCCGAGTTCAGCCACTTTTTTGTAGTCCTCGCGGAGACTGGAAGTGATGAGCGGAAACTTCACATAAATCGCCGGATCGACCTTCTCCTTGTACTCGATCTCGGCCTCGGCGAGGGCGGTCTGGCAGCCGGTGCTCCAAAGGACGGGGCGCAGGCCTTGGTAAACGAGGTCCTTGCCGACGAGCGTGGCGAAGACGCGCAACGTCTCGGCTTCGTAGGCCGGGTCGAGAGTGAGGTAGGGATGGTCCCAATCGCCGAAGACGCCGAGCCGCTCGAATTGCTCGCGCTGCACCTTGACGAAGTGGCGCGCGGTCGCCTCGCACTTCTCGCGAATCTTAAGCGGGTCGGTTTCCGCCGCGCCGAGTTCCTTCATCACCTTGTGCTCGATGGGCAGGCCGTGGCAGTCCCAGCCCGGCACGAAGGGCGCGTAATGGCCGCTCATGTTGTGGTATTTCAGGACGATGTCCTTGAGGACCATGTTGAGCGCGTGGCCCATGTGGGCGTCGCCGTTGGCGAAGGGCGGGCCGTCGTGCAGGACGAACGTCGTCGCGGGATCCTTCGCCGCCTCTTTTCGCGCGGCGAGAATCTTATCGTAAATCTTTTCCTCGCGCCATTTGGCCAGGAGGGCCGGTTCGCGCTTCGGCAACTCGGCGCGCATCGGGAAATCGGTCTTCGGAAAAAGGAGCGTGTTCTTGTAGTCCATCGGGGAACGGAAAGGGTAGTCGGAAACCGGGAAAATAACAGGGTAAATAGGGGCCTTTAACTGTAGCGGCGGTCGGCGCCCGTCCTGTTTGCAGCCGAGGCCCCAAGCCGAGCCCTGAGCTTGCCGAAGGGGGAAGCCGAAGGAATCGTCCCTGATTAACGATTGTTTTACTGAAGGTTTCGCACGGAGGACGGAAGAGGACCGAAAAGGTTTTTCCTCCGTGAACTCTTCGGTCCTCCGTGCGAAATCTTTGTTTTTTGGCAGCCCATGGACCGCCGCTACAGGCTGGAGAGAAGCGTCCGCAGGTCTTCCGCTTTCGTCACCGGCAATCGACAGGCGAAGTTCTCGCAGAGGTAGGCGGTCGGTTCCGCCGGTGTGGCAGGAAGGTTTTCGATGACGGTATGGCGCGACGCGAAGTAGTCCCGGGAGGCGGCATCAGCGATCCGGATAATGACGAGTTGCGGAAGATAACGGCTCCGCGCCTCGGCGAGAAGGGGCGCGAGTCCGGGATGATCGGGCGCGGGGCTGTGGAGGATGAGATGAACGGGCGGGGTGTCGAGGAGCGAGGCGGCGGCGAGGAGCAAGGGCAAGCCGAAGGGCTGGGCCTCGAGCCGCGCGGCAAAAGCACGGACGGCATGGCGGGCGTGGTCGATCATCACGTCGTTGTGGTAAATCCGTCCGAAGCGCCAGAGGTTGAAGGCGGTCACGGAGGTAGGGGCGGGTTCGGCGCCGTCGTAGTCCTCCTTCATGCGGAGCAGAATGGCGGGATCGCGGTCGGTGGTGGAGAAGTAGCCGCCGCTGACCTGGTCCCAGAACTGGAGGTCGAGGATGTCCTGGAGCTGGCGGGCCCAGCGCAACCAAGCAGGATCGAAGTCGGCTTAGTAGAGATCGATCAGGCCGCTGATGAGAAAAGCGTAATCGGCGGCGAAGCCGGAAATGGCGGAGGGGCCTTGGCGGTAGCTGTGGAGCAGTTCCCCGGTGACAGGGTGAAAGAGGTGGTCGCGGATGAAGCGGGCGGCGCGGCGGGCGGTGTCGAGAAAGGATGTGTCGCCGAGGACCTGCGCGGCACGGGCGTAGGCGCCGATCATGAGGCCGTTCCAGGCGGTGAGGATTTTGTCGTCGAGATGGGGACGGGGCCGGAGTCCGCGCCGGGCGAGCAGGGCGGCCCGGTCGTCGTTGAGACGATGCTCCATGTTTTCCAGCGGGCGCTGAAAACGTTCGGCGGCCTCGGCGAAGGTAAGGCGCTGAATGAGGACGTTGCAGCCCTCGAGTTCGCCGTGGGGATCGGAAGCGGCGGAGACGTTGCCGCCGGGTTCGACTCCGTAGACGGCGCAAAATTCGTCGAGGCGATCCGCCCCGAGGACTTCGCCGATTTCATCGCGGGTCCACACATAGAAGGCTCCCTCGGTTTTGCGTGCCGCGTCGGCGCGGGGCAGGCTGTCGGCGTCCTCGGCGGAGTAGAAGCCGCCTTCGGGACTGGTGAGATCGTGAGCGACGTACTGGAGGATGTTGCGGGCGGTCTTGGCAAAAAGGTCCTCGCCGGAAAGCTGCCAGGCGGTGAGATAGACGTGGGCGAGCTGGGCCTGGTCGTAGAGCATTTTCTCGAAGTGGGGGACGTGCCATTCGTCGTCGACGGAGTAACGGTGGAAGCCGCCGCCAAGGTGATCGTGCATGCCGCCGAGGGCCATTTTGCGCAGGGTGTGAAGGGCCATGCCGCGGGCGGTGTCGGCGTCCTGCGCGGGGATGTCCTTTTTCGCCGTGAGATGGAGGAGAAGCTGGAGGTTGACGGGTCGCGGGAATTTCGGCGCGCCGCCGAATCCGCCTTCCTGGGGATCGAACATGCGGGAGTACTGGCCGATGGCGAGATGGAGGGTTTTGGCGGTGTCCCACTCGTCGTTGGGTTGGGCGACGGCTTCACTTTCGGCTTCGCGCAAGGCCGAAAGGAGGGAACCGGCCTTGGCTTCGATCTGGTCGCGCTCGTTTTCCCAGAGCTCGGCGATACGGCGCAGGATGGTGATGAAGCCGGGGCGTCCGGGGACATCGGTGGGTGGAAAGTAAGTGCCGCCGAAGAACGGGCGCAACTGCGGCGTGAGCCAGACGCTCATGGGCCAGCCGCCGTGGCCGGTGGTGGCTTGGACAAAGGCCATGTAGACTTGATCGACGTCGGGCCGCTCCTCGCGGTCGACTTTGATACTGACGAAGTGCTCGGAGAGAAAAGCAGCAATGGCGGCCGACTCGAACGATTCGTGCTCCATGACGTGACACCAGTGGCAGGTCGAATAGCCTATGGAGAGGAAGATGGGTTTGTTTTCGCCACGCGCTTTCTCGAAAGCCTCCTCGCCCCAGGCGAACCAGTCGACCGGGTTTTGGGCGTGCTGAAGGAGGTAGGGCGATTTTTCGCGGGCAAGGCGGTTCGAACTCATTTCAAAAAGTACAAGTAGGTGGCTTCCTGCTAGGTCTGTTGCTGCGCCTGGCTCTGGACGACAGATGCTTGATTTTGTGATGGAGGCTTCTGGACGGGCTGGGGCGCGGGCTTGTCGATCTGGACGACGCTGACATCGACCTGAATGCCTTGGGAAGCTGTATTGGGGCCGTTGAAAGAGCCGGAGATGGGGGCGGCATTCTCGGGGTTGCGCGCGACGGCGATGGCGACGTGCTGGGAGCCGGTGACAATGCCGGAGGTGGGGTCGAAACCTTTCCAACCGGCGCCGGGGAGATAGATTTCGGTCCAGGCGTGGGTGGAGGCGCCGCCGGCCTCGGCGGCTTCGCACAGCATGTAACCGCTGACGAAGCGGCCTGCCAGGCCCCAAAAGCGGCAGGTTTCGAGAAGGAGGGTGGCGAAGTCACGGCAGGAACCGCTATTTTTTTGCAGGGTTTCCGAGGGGGTCTGGACGCCGCTCTCGTCGCGGCGCTGATATTGGAAAGTGTCGTGGATGTGCCGGTTGACGCGTTGCAGGAGGGAGAGAGTTTCAACCGGTGGGTTGCCTGGTTTCCAGAACTGGGCGAGCCAGTCGCCGAGATGTGCGTTGTCCTTAGGGTAAAGAGTCGGGGCGAAAGCGGTGAGCTCGGGGAGGGTGTTGGGATCGTAAACGAAGGGGTAGTTGACGGCGCTTTCTTCGAGGACGAAATCGAAGGGATTGGAGTCGTAATGCTGGAGGACGATTTCGCTGTAGATCATGAGCTTCGAAGCATTTTCGGTAAAATCGACCTTGGCGATGCTGTTGCCGTTGACGTCGCGCATCCAGTGGATGGTATGGGCAGGGGTGATGTCGAGGATGGAGCTTTCGATGTGGATGTCGTGCCCTTCGCGGGGGCGGAGCATGATTTTGTGCTGACCGAACCGGACCGGTTGGCTGTAAGTGTAGGTGGTGCGATGCTGGATTCGGATTTTCATGGGACTCCCCCGACTTGTTTGTACCAGAGTGATCTTAGACCCAACCGAATCAAAGTAAAATGGGGTCGTGAAATTGTGAAAATCGAGTTGCCAAAGCAGCACACCTTTATAATTTGGTTTTTATGAGGAAGATCAATGAATCCAACGTAGGATTACGGTCAGGAGCCGGAATCGGCCTGAAAGCGATTTTGAGCTGTCTGGCCGCGGTACTGACGCTGTCGCTTGCGCCAGCCTTTGCCGGGACCGACATGAAGCAAATCACCCCTCCGGCCGCGATCG
>JAJSLI010000056.1 GCA_021272315.1 Methylacidiphilales bacterium
CTCATCGTCCTTGCCGCCGTTCCTCTCGTCATCATCGGCAACCTCGTCCGCATCATCATGCTCACTCTCGGCACCATTCATTTCGGAGCCAATTTCGCCCTCGGCGTCAATGACCATCCCTCTTGGTTTCATGAAGGCGCCGGCTATGTCGTTTATCTCGTCGATCTCGCCGGCCTGGCCGGGTTTGGCTGGCTGTTGAACCGCTTTACGCCCGACGCGGCGGAGAATTCCCGCTCATGAGTCCGGCAACGTCGCTGACTGCCATCAATCCGCGCAAGGGCCTTATCGTTCTCGGCCTCGCCCTGTGCACAATCACCGCCTGCTGGTTTATCCCGCCGGAACAACCCGGCAATGAAACCGGCGTCGTCATGAACTTGCCCGACCGGGTTGGCCCCCTTAAGGCCTTCCCTGAAAAGGTCTCCCAGGCGGAACTGGCCATCCTTCCGTCGGACACCACCTTTGCCCGAAATACCTACGGTTACCCCACGTCCCCCTGGCTCGACCGGATTCTCTGCTCCATCGTCTTGAGCGGACGCGAGAAACGAAGCATTCACCGCCCCGAACGCTGCCTCCCCGGCCAAGGCTGGACCATTCGCGACAGCAAGGTCATTCCCGTTGCACTCGACTCCGGCCATCCCCTCTCCGTCACGGCCCTGCTGCTCGACCGCCCGGTCAACATCGCCAACGGACGCACCGCCAGCCTCCAATGCTATTACCTCTACTGGTATGTCGGCAAAAATGCCTCCACGCCCTACAGCTTCGAGCGCGTTTTGCTCACCAACTGGGACCTCGTCCGCTACCGCCTCAACCAACGCTGGGCCTACGTCATTGTCTCCGCTTACATCACCCAGGGTTTCCAGCCCAACGGACGCGATCCGGAACAGACCCTCGAATTGCTCAAGCAATTCATCCGCGCCAGCGTCCCCAGCTTCGTGAAAAGCGAGATGCCCCCCGGCAGCATCCCGTCCGATGACGATACGGTGGGGCTTTAGCAAACACCGATTTTAGCTTTTCAGTTGCGCCACCAGCGGCAATTCTTTGCCTGTAGTCCCAAATATGAAGCTGCTCCTTCATGCCATTCTTCTGGGACTGACTTGCTGGCTCCCACTCCTAGCCGATAACTTAAAACCGGTGGTCGACGGTCCAGAAGGCCAGCGTGCTTTTACCGATCTGGCGGCTATCTACGCAAAAGGGCCGTCGGCTACATTTGAGGCCCCAATGGAACTGACTGATCTCAATGGTTCTGATGCTGAAAAGGCGCAAAACGCAGGTGCGTATATCCTCGCCTTGTTCGATCAATCATGGGCTGACGAGACAAATGGCCGTGCCGCATGGCGAGCCCTTCCTTTTTGGGGCGGAGGTTCGGATAACCCGGCTCGCACCTATCGTGGACAACTCGCGGATGCTTTCGGCAAGTCTGCCTCTTCTCTCGCCGCATTGCCCGCTGCCCTCTGGTTGATCGAGCATGACTTGGTGGAAGACAACATTGGTTCCGGTGGCCAGGTTCTCTCCCGCATTCATGGCGCTGATGCAGATGCCGCAATCGGGACTATTCTACAAGAACAGCATCCAAGTCAGCAGGTTCTCATCATGGCACTCAACGAAGCCGCCGCCCGCCACTTGCTGAAGGACAAGAATAGTGTGGTCGCCTTGGAACAATCGTACCGCTCTGCCGTACGGGATGCAGCCCAAAAGGCCGCCCTCCAGTTGGGTGAACCGCACACGCAGGAATATGATCGCTCAGCGCCTTTTTCACCGCGAATGGTTGAGTTTCTCAAAACGAATTCCGAACGTCTTCTGACTCCAGTTCCCGAAAAAGCAACATGGCAACAAGAGGAGGCTGGTTCCTCTGAGCAGCTGCAAGGTTGGATGCTTGAACAAAGTAGCTTCACCTTCTCAATGCTCGATTGGTTTGCCCAGGAACATCACTTTTTAAAGTATTTCAACCATTGTCGCCCGAGTTCGCTCCAAACTGCGGCGGAGGATCTGATTGCACGCCGAGCGGAAATCGTAGCCCTACAAGCCTCTGCGAAAGACAACGAAGGTGATTCGCAGAAGGCCCGAGAAAAATTGGGAACTCTTTCCCGCTATGGCACATTGTCTTCTCAATTCGAACCCGGCTTCATTTCTCTGCCGGAAATCACCGCGGCCATCTGGTGCTGGCAGCGTGGTGATTTGTACCACTGCAGGCGCATTCTTGATGCCTGCTACAGTTCAGCCGATGACGACCGCTGGCTTGATTTGGCGGCCAGAGACTATCTTGGAAACATTTACCATCAGGAAATGGTGGAAGAATTCTGCGACGATGAAGATGATGCGACGACGCTACGTCTGGCCAATCACCTCTCCAAACCGATCTTCGACGGCTATAATTATCAGGACCGCGCCAAGGAATTGGCCGCGCAACTAACACACAAAGATAACCAAAATGATGTTAGTTTGCCGTCTCTCCCCGTCTGGTCAGTTTTGCAGTTTTTCCTCACACGCGATCAACAAATCACCTATCTAGCCAAACGTCTCAAGCTTTTGCACACCGAGCAGGACATGCAACCCGGGGATGTCTACTACGACTCGTCCATGCCTTATAATCTAACTGCTATTTACTGTATTAACCCTTATCTAGAGCTGAAACGGATGGGCTTGGTGAACCATGACTTCGTGGCGCTGGCCCCGTTCACCGCTGACCGTGACTATATGCGGACCTACAGCTACTTTCGCGACTTTCATCCCAGTCGCAATCTTCACCGGGTCTGCTGGGCCGTACAGAAACTTGTGAACGAAACTGCAATCCCACCTGCTCCACCTCAAACTTTTGATCAGGTAATCAATCAAACCATGAAGGAGTTGAATGGAGCGGTGATGCCAAAAAATGAAATTCTTTCCCGCGCCTCCGATGGATCGGTTTATTTCACTGCCAAGCCGGACGGGGATGTTGTGCAGGAATTCAGGTCTTGGGCCCAGGCTCAACCTGCACGGGGATTTTGGGCCTCTTGGTGGCAGACGCCCACCGCCTTACTCATCAGTTTTTTGATACTCAGGGGTTACCTGAAGAGGCATTTGTTCAATAAGCTACCTCTCAAGTCCCTGATTTTTATCTTTTTCCTCATCTCAGTAATGACATCAATCTTTTATCCTTATTTTGGCAAACCTGCTTTTTTGAATGATCTTTCCGATCTCACCAATGAAGTCGCAAAAATCTTTTGCTGGGTTTTTGTTGTCCGAATAGCTCTGCGAATTTATAGAGCCCTGCAGCCGATTGTGTCCCCGTTAATTGGGAAAACGCGGCAGGCTTAACATTTCGTTATTCGGACCGCCCAAAGCGCAAGGTGCGCTTTGTTCAAAAGGCTTCCTACTTTTCTTCCAGCGTGTAACGGCGCAGACCCGTCAGCTGGAGAAAGACGCGCCCGATGAAAAGCGGATTGTTCTTGAGATAACGCTTCCAGAGACGCCCCGGTTCCTGGACCAGCCGGTAAAGCCACTCGAAACCACAGCGCTGCATCCAGCGCGGCGCCTGCCGCACCCGCCCGCTCAACAAATCGAACGCCGCCCCGACCCCAATCATCAGCGTCGTGTCGAGCTGCGATACTATTCCCGCCATGAACACCTCCTGCTTCGGCGTGCTCAGGCCCACCCAGATGATGTCCGGCTTTTTTTCCGCCACCAACGCGCGAAGCTCCCCCGTTTCCTGCTCGTTGAGTGGACGAAACGGAGGTGTATGGGTCCCGGTCACGATCAGTTTCGGGAAACGGCTTTGCAGCGAAGCCGCCAGTTGTTCCGCCGCGCCCGCCGCGCCACCATAGAAAAAATGGCGCCAGTTCGCCTGTTCCGAAACGCGGCAGACCTCGAGCATAAGATCGGGCCCGTAAACGCGGTCCATCTCCCGCGCTCCCTGCCACCGCCCCATCCACACCATGGGCATGCCGTCGGGCGTATTCAACAGCGCCCGGTTCAAGATCGCGCGAAAGGCCGGATCGTCCTGCGCTTCCGAAACGCCGTGCACGCCGGTCACACAGATATAGCCCTTCGCGCGCGTCCGTATCGCCTCCCCGATCGCGGCCACCGCTTTGGGAAGATTCAACGGGTGTATCCCCACCCCGAGAACATTGATGCGGTCTGTCATGGTCATGCCGGGAAAGAGTTTAGAATTTATCTCATAATTAGCGAGAAGCCCGTTGCGGCGGGCGGCCCGTGATGGCCTGCATCGCGGTCGGCAGTTTTCGCCAGGCTTCGTACTGCGTCCGGGTCAGCCGTTCTTTTTGTCCGCGCGGCCACGTGAAACAAGCCGCCAGCGCCTCGAACCATCCCTCGATCAAGGCCAGCCGGTGGCGCCCCAGTTCGCGATTCCTGACCATGATGCCCGGCAGGGTCTTCGCCGCGCGAATCCAGCGGGCGGGAAACGGAAAGTACCACAGGATGAACAGCGTTTCGTTGCGCGCGAATCGCCGGGCCCGCCACGCCGCCATCCGTACCATCGGCGATTGGTTGTGCCGGACGACGACCTGCGGAAAGGCCTCGATCCCGTAACCGCGCTGCATGGCCCGCAGGCAAAACTCCGCCTCCTCCGTATAGAACTCGAACCGCTCCTCGTAACCGCCCAGCTCAAGAAAGACCTCCCGCTTGACCAAATTTGCGCAACCGATGAAATCGCGCACCGGAAAGGGACTTTCCGAGGCGAAATTTTCCGGCGGCGTTTCGCCCCCGAAAATCACCCGCAGCGCCAACGCGGCTGTTTTCGGGTTCTCCAGCAGTCGGGTGGCGGCCGCCTCGAGATTACCCGCCACTGGAAACGAATCGTCATCCAATCCCAGAATAAGTGGCGTGGACAGGAGCCGGGCGATGCGGTTTCTCTGGATCATGATGCCGAGCGACGATTCCGTCCTCTCGAACCGCACCCACGGAAATTCCCCGCGCAGCCGGGCCGGCACCGTCTCCGCCGAACCGTCGTCGACCACCACCGTCTCCAGCCCAACCAGCCCCTCGTCCCGAAGACGGCCCAGCGTAGCCGCCAGATCATCCCAACGGTCCTTCGTTGTAATGCCGATGCCGATCGCGCGCGTTGCTGGAATCATGGATAAGGCCCCACTTGGGCTTCGTTGATCCATAGAAAAAAGTTCATCGCTGTCTCAGGCTCCGGTGAGACCGTGTATGACAGAACCGCTTCAAGAATCAAGCTTGCGGCCCGTCCAAGATACAGGGGATCAATGCTGGCGAAACAGGCGCGACTGTGGCCGCGGCCCGGGCTTGACGAATTGATCCAGGCGCTGCCATTCCTTCGTTCCCTCGCGCCGGCAATAATCGGTGGGGAACAACAAGCCGCCCGCGTACAATTTCCGGACTTCCGGTTCGAGCCATTCGCCGAGATAGGCGGCATCCCGGTAGATGGTCAGCTTTTGTCCGGAGCAAACTTTGTTGGCCGGCGTCTGCAGAAAACGTTTGGAGGCATCTTCCATACCAACCCCAAGAGTGGGTCTGAGGGTGAAAGGTTACACTTTTTGCCCGCGGACCCGCCTTTTTAAACGGGTTCTAAACAAGAAACCCGCTGGCGGCGTAGTCGTCAATTCCCTTTTCGAGGGTGTATTTGGGCGTGTAGCGAAGCGCGCGCGTGGTCAGCGTGAGGTCGGCCTCGGTGTGGGGCTGGTAATGGGCGTGGGGATTGTCAATGTACTCGGGCTGCCACGAAGTGTTGAGGACGCGGTTGAGATTGGCGACGATGTCGTTGAAGGAGCGCGGGACGCCGCTGCCCGCGTTGTAAATTCCCGAAACGCGCGCCCGCGAAGCGAGGATGGTGCAGTTGACGATGTCTTTGACATAGACGAAGTCGCGCAGTTGCTCGCCGAACTTGAAAATCCGGGGCGCCTGGCCGCGCCGAATCTGCTGCGCGAGCTGGAGAATCATGCTGGCGGCGGCGCCTTTATGGGCTTCGCGCGGGCCGTAGACGTTGAAATAGCGGAGGCCGACGACGATCTGCTTCGGATTTTCACGCGCCCAGCGACGGGCGAGATTGTCGAGCTGGACCTTGGAAAAGGCGTAGGCGTTCGCGGGTTTCGGTGGCTGCTCGATTTTGTTCACGCCGGCGGCGACGCCATAGACGGCGGCGGACGACGCGTAGACGAACCGCGCCTTGCGGCCCTCGAAATAATTGAGGAGATTGCGCCACGACTCGACGTTGTCGCGGACCTGGCGGAGTTGGTCGTGGTCGGTGGTGTCGGTGATGGAGGCAAGATGGAAAACGAGGTCGATCTTGCGGCCGCCGAAGTAGTGCTTGAGGTCGAGCTGGGCGAGGTCGCCGGCGATGAGGTCGCCCTTGAAGCCCTCGAGGTTCCCGAAGTGGCCCGAGCGGAAATCGTCGACGACGGTGAGGTCGGCTTCAGGATGGCGCTTGGCCACTTCGCGAACGAGGTTCGAGCCAACAAACCCGGCGCCGCCCGTGATGACGATGTGCTTGAACACCCTCCCAGCTTACATAAGCGGCAAATTCTGGAAATACCTCTTTCACAAGAGGCAGGAAGTCACCTGCTGATATCGCGCTGGGTAAGGAGCTTGAACTGGTTGGCGGAGAGGACGGACGCGGCGCACTCGCGGTCCTCGACATGGAGGGCGAGGGCGGCCTTGCCGCGCGGACGGGTGAGGAGCGAGTAGGCCGAATGGATGTTGCATTCGGCCTGGAGCAGGGCGGTGAGGACGGCTTTGAGATCGGCGGCGCTGCTGGAGAGCTCGACCACGACGAGGGTGACCTCGGTGAAGGCAAGCGCGTGTTCCTGAAAGATGGCGCGTGCCTTGTCGGGATCGTCGACGACGAGGCGGACGATGGCGGCGTCGGCGGTGTCGAGGATGCTCAGGGCGACAACATGCACCTGATGCTGCGAAAACATTTTCACAATGTCGTGGAGGCGTCCGACCTTGTTCTCCATGAAAACGGAGAACTGCTTGACCTCCTCTTTCTGGGGGCTCTTGGCGGTTTTGAGTTCGGTCGATTCCAAATCCATAAAAAACGGCACGCGCCGATGGAAGCGCACCCACCACAACCTAGGGTCTGTTTTCAAATAGGGCAAGGCCGCGCGGGTCCTGGGGTCCTGGCGGACGGAAGTGTTTCTTTCTGGCGAAGCGTTACTGCCGTCCGCAGGACCGCGGAATTGAGTGGCCACTCCGCCCGGGTTGTGGCCTGATTAAGGCGGTTATGCCCGCCGATCCGCCTCTTTCCGACCGGAAATCGCAGACGCCCAAGGCGCTGAGCCTGGTGGCGCGGCAGCAGCTTTTGCTGATCAACGGCGTGCTGGACGAGGTGGCGCGCAATTATCTGGCGCGGCTGCACCGCGAGATCAACGAACTGATCCGCTGCCTGGAAAAAAAGCAGACGGGGGCCGGATTCTCCCGCCGGGAATCCAAGGACCTGCGCGACATGCTTAAGCGGATTTCGGATCTGCAGATCGATCCGGAGCGGGGCCGGCGCAAGGATCTCAAAAAAATCGACGCGTTGATCGGCGAGCTGCAATCGACCGTCGAGAGGTGGTAAGTCCGCGCGCGCCCCTGGCTAATTTTGAGATAGATTCCAGATAAGATTCACCATGCGCTACGCCGTTTTTGACCTGGGGAGCAATTCAATCAAGTTCGTGGTGGCGGAGACAGCGGCGGGACGGGTGCGCATCCTGCGCGAGAAAAGCATCAGCACGCGACTGGCGGAGCATCTCATCGACACGTGCGAACTGAGGCCCGAGGCGATCGCGCGGACGCTGGCCGCGCTGAAGCAGCTTCGCACCGAAGCGGCCGTCCTGGGCGTGGAGCATTTCCGTGCGGTGGCGACGAGCGCGGTGCGCGACAGCCGCAACCGGCGCAAGTTCCTCGAGGCGGCGCGCGAAGTGCTGGGCTTCCGCGTAAGGCTGCTTTCGGGCGCGGAGGAGGCGGAAACGATTTTTTCGGGCGTGACGGACGATCCCCACTGGAAGGGCAGGGATATTTTCATCCTGGACATCGGCGGCGGCAGCGCCGAGTGGGTGCAGGGGCGGCACGGGAGACTGGAGAAAAAAATCAGCCTGCCGCTGGGCGCGGTGCGGCTGCGCGAACGGTTCCTGCACGCCTACCCGGTCGCACCCGACACGGCGGCGCTGCTGGTGGAGACGGTGCGCGGGCAGATCGCCCATCCGCTGGCCCATTATTCCCTGGGAACGCGGCGGCTGATCGGGACGGGCGGGACGATCACGTGCCTGGCGGCGATTGACAAGGGCATGGCGAAATTCGATCCGCACAAGATCGACCACGCTTCGCTGAGTCTGGCAAAAATTCGCGGGTTGATGGATCGTTTCACCGGACTCACCCTGGAACAACTGCGCGAAATGCCGGGCCTGCCGCCGAAGCGGGCCGACCTGATCATTCCTGGCACGGCGGTGGTGCTGGCGACGATGGCGGTGTTCGGGGCAAAGCGGCTGAACGTCAGCGTGCGGGGATTGCGCTATGGCGTGCTGGTGGCGGCAATCCGGGAAACGGAACCGCCCGCGGGAGCGCCCATGCCGCACCGGCACGCGGCCCATGCCACCCGTTGAAATTTATGGCCTCTCTTTCCCAAGAAGTTCTTGCGCTGCGGGCGCGTTACGACGAGGAGCCGGGCCACTCGGACCACGTGGCGAAGCTGGCGCTCGAAATTTTTGACGGACTCAAGAGCTGGCACCGGCTGGAAGCGCGGTCTCGGGAACTGCTGCATGCAGCCGCCCTACTCCACGACATCGGCTGGGCGATGACGCCGGACGGGAAGGGCCATCACAAGTGGTCGGCACGGCTGATCCGGGATCAGACGTGGAAAAATCTTTCGAAGGAAGAGGTGGCCGTGGTGGCGCTGATCGCGCGCTACCATCGCAAGGCGCCGCCGAAGCCGGAACACGAGGATTTCCAGGCGTTGCCGCCGCCAACAAAAAAACTGGTGATGATTTTGGGGGGAATTTTACGGATTGCCGATGGGCTGGACCGAACGCACACGGGACGGGTCGAGCGGACGGAGGTGAAGGCAACGGACGAGGTTTTCACGGTGCAGGTAAAACCGCGCGGGGCATGGGACGCGGAACGGGCCACGTTCGAGATGAAGCGGGACATGCTGCAACTGGCCGCGGAGCGTCCGGTCGAATGCGAACCGCTTTAGTGGCCGACTATGGCGCGACGGAGGTGCCGATACTTTCGGGGGCTGCACCACTGGCAAGCTTCTTGAGCGTGGCGGCTTCAATCCGGCCGTAGAGTTCCTTGTCCTTTTTGAGTTCTTCCTTGGCCGCGTCGCGCCCCTGGGCGACCTGGACGCCCTCGAAGTAGAGCCAGGCGCCCTTTTTCTCAACGACGTTGAGTTCGACCGCGAGGTCGAGAAGCGAGCCTTCCTTTGAGATGCCCTCGTTGTACATGATGTCGAACTCGGCTTCACGGAAAGGAGGCGCAACCTTGTTCTTGACGATCTTGACCCTGGTGCGGTTGCCGAGAACGGTGCCGTCGGGGGTCTTGATGGCGGCGATGCGGCGGATGTCGACGCGAACCGAGGAATAGAACTTGAGCGCCCTGCCGCCGGGGGTGGTTTCGGGGTTGCCGAACATGACACCGATTTTTTCACGGATCTGATTGGTGAAAATGGCGCAGGTCTTGGCCTTGCTGATGAAGGAGGTCAACTTGCGCATGGCCTGGCTCATGAGACGGGCCTGCGCGCCAACGGTGGCGTCGCCCATCTGACCTTCGAGCTCGGCCTTGGTAATGAGAGCCGCGACTGAGTCGACAACAACCACGTCAACGGCATTGGACTTGATAAGGGTTTCGGCGATGGTGAGCGCCTCTTCGCCCGAATCGGGCTGGGAGACCAGGAGTTCGTTCATGTTGACGCCGAGCTTGCGGGCATAGGAGGGGTCAAGGGCGTGCTCGACGTCGATGAAGGCGGCCACGCCGCCGGCGCGCTGGGCCTGGGCGACGACGGTCAGCGTGAGGGTGGTTTTGCCGGACGATTCGGGGCCGAAAACTTCGATGATGCGGCCGCGCGGGAAGCCGCCGACGCCGAGGGCGGTGTCGATGGCGATGGAGCCCGTGGGGATGACCTCGATCTTGAGTTTGGCATTTTCATCGCCGAGGCGCATGATGGAACCATCGCCGTATTGCTTGGCGATGGACTGGAGGGCCAGTTCCAGGTTTTTGTCGCGGGCGGTCTGGGCTTTGTGATCGGCCTTGGGTTCGCTCTTGGAATCGGTTTTTGTGTCGGATTTGGCAGCCATAGTCGGGTGAGGTTAAGCGTGGTTATACAAACGTACAAGACTTATTTTCGGAATATTTTGTTCCCTTGGCCTGAGTACACTGCCAACCCTCGCGCGGCAATGAAGATTTTATCCCACGCGCAAACGTTTCATTGCCATCTGGGATGGGCGGACTCCCCTACCTCCCTTCCCCCTTTTCCTTGACTCCACTCATAACCGGCCAAATACTTTTTCCTACACGCCGGGCTCAAATTCAACCAACTTAACCAACCATCTCCTGAAATGAAAACTCCCACGATTCTCAGCTTAGCCTGGTACACCCTTCTTGGCGCGATTTTAAGTCTTTCCTCGCCTGCCTTTGCGGATGCCAGCCCTCTGATCCTTCAGGCTCAAGACGAACTGCACCAGGCCTTGGATGCCAGCGGCCCACCGCCAAACATCGATGATAAAACGAAGCATCTCAAATCAGCGCTTGATCTTCTTCAGCAATCTGCACCCGTCTATCGCGGCCAACGGGCCAAAGCCATTGAATTTGTCAAAGCGGCTCTCCTCGAATTGGGCAAGGACGACCCGAATCTCAACAAGGTCGACGACTACATTGAAAATGCCTTGGACGAAATTCGTTCGATCACCTGACAAGCTGAGGTGTTTTGTATCCCGGCAAGGGCAGCCGGGTCTGAAATTACTTCCCGTGCAGCCGCCGGTGAAGTTCCCGGATGAATTCCGGCGTGGTGCCGCAGCAGCCGCCGATGAAATCCGCCCCGGCGGACAACACGGCGGGAACGTGATCGGCAAATTCCGCCGCCGACATCGCATAGGTCGCCCGGCCCTCCCGCATTTCCGGCAGGCCGGCGTTGGCCTTGATCCACACGGGGCGCCCGTCCGCCGCCGCCTTGAGCCGCGCGCAGACTTTTACGAAACCGGCGATGCCCTGGCCGCAATTTGCGCCGATGACATCCGCGCCCGCCTCGACGAGCGCCGCGGCGGCCTGTTCCGGAGTGGTCCCGAACATGGTGCGGTCCTTGTCTTTTCCGGAATCGAAAACCATGCAGGCCACGACCGGCAACCCGGTGACCTTGGCGGCGGCGATGGCGATGCGCGCTTCGTCCAAATCCTGCATGGTTTCCACAACCAGACCCTGCGCGCCGCCGTCGGCCAGCGCCTGGGCCTGCTCCGTAAAAGCGTCGAGTAATTCCTCTTCCGTCACGTCTTCGTTGATCAACAATTTTCCGCTCGGGCCCATGGAGGCGAAGACGAAGGCGTTGCCGCCCGCGGCTTCACGGGAAATCCGCGCGCCGGCTTCGTTGACGGCCTTGACCTTGTCCGCCGCGCCCGCTTCCCCCAAGCGAACGCGGTTGGCGCCGAAGGTGTTCGTCAAAATGATTTGCGCACCGGCGTCGACATAAGCCTTGGCCACCTCGGCAACCGTCTCCGGGCGTATGAGGTTCCACAGGTCGGGAACTTCGCCCGGAGCAAGACCGCGCGACTGCAGTTGCGTTCCCCACGCGCCGTCGCTCAGCACCGGTCCGGCGGCGGTGATTTTCTCGATAAAAGGATGCACGTTGATGGCCTCGATCGGTTGTGCCTGCGCGGGCAAAATGGATTCTGGAACAGGCTTGCGACGCCCGATCTTGTGTCCTGCCGACGACTTGGAAAGGAAAAAAACGAACGGTCATCCAAGCGCGAGAGTAATGGGAGAGGGTTGGCATGATTTGTTTGGGCATCATTTGTTGAGCTGGGTTAAATATTTTGGAGAAATTTTGCGTTCTGCGCGAAAAAAGAAATCGGTTTTGTGGAGCTTTGTGGCACTTAGCTGCGTCTAGCTGCGTCCAACGGGTCCTTTTCGACTGCGGGGCGATGGGGGCCAAGTTGGTATCGGGGGCAAAGCCGCCTACGGGAAGCGAGTTGATGGCGGGGCTGCTGGTCCTCGCTGGAGATGGGGCGTCCATGGCCGCACGTTACCGCCGCCCGACCCCCGCTGTCTTGGCGTCCTGCGCGGTAAACGCTATCCGCCGCCCCGCCCGCTTATTTCTTTGGGGAAGAGGTTTGACCCCGTTTTCTCATGCCTTGAGGGCCAAAAATGTAACACGGAAAAGTCTTTTGCCCCCATCGCCATGGTGGTAGCAAGGTTGAAGGTATTGAATGACCCTAAACAAAGAGCCTACGCGCTGGCCGGCGGCTTCTTTTGGAATGTTTCCAAAATGGGTCGTTACTCCATTTAATTTGCTCCGTTGCCTGCTCCTGCCCGCGCTTTTTATTTCTCAGAGCCTGACGGCCCATGCGCAAAGCGCAACCTGGACGGTCGATACGAACGGCAACTGGAGCACGGGCTCCAATTGGAGTACCGGCGCAGCGCCCGGCTCGACTAATTCCACGACAAATTCCAACACGGCGATCTTTCCCAACATGGAAAATGGCGCTGGCCTGACTATTACCATTAACCAAACGAACCTGAACATCGGCAGCATCGATGTGACTGGTTCCGATAATGGGTATTACTTTATCGGCACCACCAATGGGAATCCGCTTCTCCTTAGCAGCGGTGGGTCAATTACCATGAACGGTGTCGACTCTGGCATCTATGCACCCTTGATACTTGAGCCTGCCAATTCCACCTCAAACGGAACTTACGCGTTTATCGCTGGTAGTTCTGAAGATGGTTTCGGACCTGTAGCTGGTTTTGAGGGAAACATAAGCGGTGGAACCACCACCGGAACAATTACGTTGAATCTTATAGCAGGGTCACAGGGACAAGTGAGGATCAACGGTAATATTTCCAACGGTGGTGCGTCGAGTCTCGGTATAACCGTCTCAGGCCCCGGGAACGTTGGTCTTTACGGGACGAATACTTATACCGGTCCAACAACGGTCAATTCCGGTGTGCTTCAACTCGAAGGCTCAGTAAGCTCCGCCAGCACACTCGTTGTCGGTGGCGGTACGGTCAACTATGAAGCAAATGGCTCTTCGCAGACCGTTAACGGCCTCACGATCAATCCAGGATTTTCCGCGGTCAATGCCTATGTCTACACCAACGAGACGCTCAATCTTGGTGCGATTACCCGTAACGCCGGCGGCATGATCGACTTTAACAATGGAACAGGAGCGGGAACACCCGGCTCACTCTACACCACAACCACCAATACGAATGGCATTATCGGACCATGGGCAGTTTATGGTTCGGGCACTTCCATGGCCTATGCCGTCAGCGGTGGAACCAATTCTCCTATTTCCGCCTATACAGGCGCCACGACGGCAAGTTCTGGAACCCTCTACAACGTGACAAATTCAAACACCAATTACACGTATGCGGGATCAGGCTCCACGGCCATACTGATCAACAACATTACGGGCAATACCCTTCAGGTCACCGGCACCGGCCTCACCATCGCCAATACGGGCAGTTCCATCACTCTCAATGGCCTGATGAACAGCGGTACTGGCAATCTGGTCATCGGCGGGACGGGTAATGTTATCATCGGTTCCAATAATGAACTGGATGTCGTTACTGCAAACAACGAAATCCAAATATCTTCGGTGGTCACCGGCACAGGCAGTATTGTCCTTGCGAGCGCCAGCCCCACCAACACTGGACTGGGTCTTTATGGCAATAACACCTATTCCGGCGGTACGGTCGTAACATCGGGCACGCTCGATATCGGCGCTTCGGGAACTTCCCCTTCAAACTCGGCCATCGGCACCGGTACGCTCACTCTCGAGAACGGAGTCTATCTTGCCAATAATTCAGGCAGTGCCGTCACCCTCGCGACCGACAATACGCAGATTTGGAATGGAAGCTTCTCTTTCACCGGTAGCAACGCCTTGTCTTTCGGCTCGGGCAATATCACGTTGAATGCAAGTTCAGTCACGATCTCCAACTTGTCCAGTTCCTCTTTAACCGAGAACGGAAACATCGGCGGCACGGGCAATCTTATTCTTAACAACAGCACCATCGGCAGTATTTTTCTGACTGGAAACATTAGTAACGCGGGTACTATCACCAATATGGGTCTCGGTTCCGGAACCATTAGCGGCGTCATTGGTCCCAATGTTACCGGCGTCATCGAAAATGGCGGAAATCTTATCCTTACCGGATCGAATACCTACACCAGCGGCACCATCATCATCTCCGGCACACTCCAAGTCGGCAACGATGGAACCACGGGCAACTTGGGCAGCGGTGGGGTCTTGGATGGAGGAACCCTGAAATATGATCGCAGTAATACACTCGTCGAAAGCAATGCCATCAGCGGTGGCGGCTCCGTCGAACAGATCTCGAGCGGCACATTGATTCTGACCGGAACCAATACCTTTTCCGGTGGCCTTACTATCAATGCCGGTACGGTCCAGGTGGCCGGTTCGGGAACATTGGGCAGCACCACTAACGCAGTGACGGTGGATGGCACTCTTGATCTCAATGGCACCACCCAAACCATCGGCGCTTTGACGGGTGATTTCGCGATTCTCAATAGCAGCAACGGCACCACGTCCACCCTGACCATTGGCAACGGCATTACCAACACCTTCGAAAATGCAACTTATAGCGGCATCATCGAAAATAATTCCGGCTCCGGCGGTACCGTTGCTCTCGTTAAAACGGGAGCAGGCACTGAAATTCTAACGGCCAACAACACCTACTCAGGCGGCACAACAATTAACGCGGGAACGCTTGTCGTCGGTGACGACACGAGCACCGGAAGTTTGGGCACGGGCGCAATAGTCGATAATGGAAGCTTGGCTTACGCCCTCAGCACCAACGACACCGTGGGTAACAGCATCAGTGGTTCCGGTTCAGTTACACAAGGCTACTACAGCACGCTCACCCTGACCGGGTCGAACAGCTACACGGGTGGCACCGTTCTCAACGGAGGCGAACTCAGTCTCGGCAGCAGCGGGGCGATCGGAACCATCGGGACGATTACCTTCAATGGCGGTGAACTTCAATTTAGTTCCAGCAATACAACCGACTATTCGAGCCGGTTCAGTACGACCGAAGACCAAATCTTCGCCATCGATACCAACGGCCAGTCGATCACATTCGCAAGCTCTCTTTCCAGCAGTGGTGGAGAGCTTGAGAAATTCGGAGCGGGGACCCTTACGCTCTCGGTGACGAATACTTATACAGGCGGTACCATTGTCAACGACGGGACCCTGCAAATCATCGGCTCCGGCACTCTCGGCAGCACAACCGGTACCCTAACTCTTAATGCGGGGATTCTCGATCTAGGGGGAACCACCCAGACTCAGGGAGAAGTCTATTTCTCGGGGGGCACGCTTCAAAATGGCACCCTCAACGCCGGTTCTTTTTCCGTTACTGGGACCAACGCCGAGAGCGCCAATCTGGGCGGATCGGGTGCCTTGACCGTCAATAACTCCAGCAAGCTGACTTTCACCGGCCAAGGTAGTTACACCGGGGGCACGACCATCGACGCCACCGGTATATTGCAGGTGGGTAGCGGAGGAACCATCGGCTCTCTCGGCTCCGGGACTATCACCGGCGTGTCGGGAAGCAGCCTGATTTACGATCTCACCAACAGTGTCACGGTAACCAACGTGATTTCCGGTGCAATGACGCTCACGCAAGAAGGCGGCGGCACGCTCATACTCACAGGGTCCAACACCTTTTCCGGCCAAACCAGCATCAATGCAGGGGCGATCGACGTTGAGAATGGCAGCGCATTGGGAACAAGCTCAACCACGGTGACTAATGAGACTGCGCTTCAACTTCAGGGAAACATTACTCTAAGTGGTGGTTCACAAGGCATCAGCGGTTCGGGTATTTCCTCCAACGGCGCCATTGAAAACATCAGCGGGGTCAACACGATTTCGGACTACGTCTATCTTAATTCCTCCGCCACCATTGGATCGGACGCCGGCACACTCATCATCAGCGAAGAAACCCTTCCCTCCAATTCAGGCTCTACTACCAATTTGACCCTTATCGGGGCCGGAAATGGCATCATCACAAGCGATCTACTACTTTTCTCGGGAGGGCTCATTAAATCCGGCAGCGGCACGTGGACTCTTACTGGATCAAGTACTTTTACGGGTAACACCACGATTAACAATGGTGTCCTTAAAGTCGGTTTGTTGGCTGCGTTGGGCAGCGCACAGCCGTTGGGCGAAAGCAGCAACGTGTTGTTCACAGGCGCGAGCGCATCGGCGCCCGGTATCCTGCAATACACCGGCGGGACAACTACGCTTTATCAAAACCTTACTGTCTCCACGGGCGATTACGGCACGGTCAATAACAGCGGCGGCGGGGTGCTGGACTTGAGCGGCAACATCAGCAAAAACGGCAGCGTTTTCACCCTCGCCGGGGGCAAGTTCGTGGTAAGCGGCCAGATCACCGGCAGCAACAGCGGTTCCGACCTTGACCTTGGCAGCACGTCCTACGGCGGCGCGGCGCAGGTCGCCCTGACCACGACCAACAGTTACAACGGCCCGACGGTCATCACCGACGGCAGCTACCTGTTGACGACGACCAACAACGCGCTGCCGACGGCGCCGGCCTCTAATGTCACCTTGGGAACCAACACGGACAGCGGGGTCATTAACACCCTGGACCTGGCGGGCACGAGTGAAACGGTGGCGTCGTTGAACGTCGGCTCAACCAGCAACAACGTGATCAATCAGGTCATCAGCAGCGCCAGCACCGGCAGCGGGACCAATTTAAGCATCAGCACGTCGAACAGCGTCACCACGGGCACGCTGACGGTCGACTACGCGACGACGAGCACGAATGACACCTTCAGCGGCTTGTTGGGCGGGAGCGGTGCGGCGACCAACTTCGGGTTGGTCAAGAGCGGGGGCGGGACGCTGGTGCTGAGCGGGACCAATACCTACACCGGCCCGACGACGATCAACGGCGGCACGCTGCTGGTGACGGGCTCGACGGTGAGCCCGACCAACACGATCAACAGTGGCGGCACCTTGCAGGGCACCGGTTCGGTCAAGGGGATCATCGTGAACAGCGGGGGCAATCTTACGCCCGGCGGGGCAGGATTCAGTCCGGCGGAAACGCTGGCGGGGACGACCAACAATATTCTTTACGCCACGAGCCTTGCGCTCAATGCGGGATCGAGCCTGACCTACAATCTCTATAGTTCGCCGGTCAGTCCGCCCCTCACCCAGGCGTTGGGCGGCAACGAGATCAATCTGAGCGGGGGCGTGTTGACGCTGGGATCGTTGGGGACGGGAACGAACGCGCTGACGCTCAACTTTAATGGCTCCGGTACGCCGGGTTACGGGACGCTGAGCAATGGGCAGCCTGCGATCTACGATTTGATCACGGATTTCAGTTCGACGATCACGGCGGCGCAGTTGAACAGTGATTTGAGTGACGGCGACATCGTGCTCAACAATCTCGACGGCCTGAGCGGTACGAATGCTCTCTCTTACGCGGATTTCTCCATTGTCGGCTCGGGAGGCGACTTGACTCTGCAATTGAATCTCGTGCCGGAGCCGGACACCTGGGTCATGTTCGCCCTGGGCCTGGGTCTGCTGGCTTTTTGGGGCGGGCGCAGGCGGCGTGGCAAGTTTCTGTCGTCCCGATGGGACTTTTCCAAAATGACACCCCCCACCCGGCACTAGGGTCAGCGGCGGCTACCATTGGGGCGAGGTCACCCGGACAAGCTAGTTGTCCGGGCTACCAGAAAGAGGCACCGTCGCCCGGCGGTCGACGGCTACCAGGGAGGCAGGCAAATGAGTGCGACGGTTATAAACCGCCGCTACATGGGGGATTGCTTCTTGTGACCTCGCAGAGCGAGGTCACCCGGACAACGCACGCGCACGAGGCGTAGCCGGGCTACCCGAAGGAGGCACCGTCGCCCGGCGGTCGACGGCTACCAACGGAACTGATCCCCCGACGAGTCCGGGATGACGGAGCACGTCACTGCCTTGAGATTTGGGACTGGTCGTTGACCTGGACATGGGCGCCGTCGGTGAGGGAATCGGAGGGGTTGACGATGACGGAATCGGTTTCCTGCAGGCCGTCGACGACTTCGAGTTTCGTGCCGAAATCGCGCCCGATCTTGATGTTCTGGAGGTGGACGGTGTTGTCGTCCATGTCAACGACGCCGACCTGGGCGCCTTGCGCGCGGAAGATGAGGGCGTTGCCCGGGATGACCAGCGGGGGATGCGAGGTGGTGATATCGAAGTGGACCTGGGCGTAGCCGCCGGGCAGGAGTTTGCCGTCTGCGTTGGGGATGTCGACCTCGGCGAGAAGGGTGAGGGAGTTGGGGTCGATGGACTGGGAGGTCCGCGTCAGGGTGCCGGTCACTTTCTGACCGGGCGAGGAGGCGAGGTCGAGGGTGGCGGTGATTCCCGGCACGATTTCGTCGCTGTAGTTTTCCGGGACGTTGACGTAGACGCGGAGCGTTTTCGTCTGAGCGACGCGGAACATTTCCTGCGAGGGGGTGGCGGTCTGGGAGGGCGCGCTGCCCGGGGCGGCGGAGCCGCTCCCGCTGCCGGTGACATAATCGCCGACGTCGATTTTTCGCGCGGTGACGATTCCGTCAAACGGGGCGGTGACTTCCTTGAAGACTTCCATTTGTTCGAGGCCGCGGACGTTCGCCTCGGCGGCGGCGAGGTTGGCTTCCTGAATGGCCACGCCCGCGTTTTGATTATCGACGTCCTGCTTGGAGACGGCGTTGGTCTTGAGCAGGTCGTTGTAACGGGCGGCGGTCATTTTGGCGAGGTCGAGATTGGCCTGGACCTGGGCCAGGGCGGCCCGGGACTGCAACAATTGCTGATCGATGACGGGCGTGTCGATTTCAGCGAGCAACTGGCCTGCCTTCACCGGGGCGCCGATATCGACCAGCCAGCGTTTGACGTAGCCGCTGACCTGGGCGTAGACGGAGCTTTCCATTTCCGCCTGGACGGTGCCGGGCAGGACGAGATGGATGTCGGCCGCCCCCTTTTCGGGGTGCACGACGTAAACGGTGGAGACCGCCATTTGCCGGGTGGCGGAGGCCAGGGCTTCCTGCGCCTGGTAACGCTGGAAGAAGACATAGACCGCCGCGCCGCCTAAAATGAGCAGGAAGATAAACGCGTAAAACCAGAAGAAGCTCCGCTTCTTCTTTTTCGGGGTCGCGGTTGCGGGACGCATGATGGGATTCTTCTCGACCATGATTCTATTCGTATCGGGATTACCGTGGCCGTTATGGGTCAACATATTATGATTCAATTGGATGGGCTATAACAGGAGCAACTTCGCCGGGGTGAGGTCCTGCGGACGGCAGCCCTGCGGACGGGAGAGGCTGTGGTTCCTGATCGGACCTTCCGCGAATGAGGCTGTAAACCACCGGGACAAAGAAGAGGGTGGCGACGGTGGCGACAATCAGGCCGCCGATGACCGCGCGGCCCAAGGGCGCATTTTGTTCGCCACCTTCGCCGAGGCCGAGCGCCATGGGGACCATGCCGATGATCATGGCCAGGGCGGTCATGATGACGGGTCGCAGGCGGGTGGTCCCCGCTTCAAACACGGCCTGATGGGCGTTATGGAGTTCAGCCATCCTCTCCTTGGCAAAGGAGATGACGAGGATGCTGTTGGCGGTGGCCACGCCGATGCACATGATGGCGCCCATCAAGGCGGGCACGCTCAAGGTGGTGCCCGTGAGGAACAACATCCAGACGATGCCGGCCAGCGCGCCGGGCAGCGCCATGATGATGATGAACGGCTCCGTCCAGGACTGGAAATTGACGACCATGAGCAGGTAAACGAAGATGATCGCGCCGACGAGACCCTGACCCAGACCGGTGAAGGAGTCGTTCATCGTCAGCACCTGGCCGCGCACGGCCAGATGGGTCGTCTTGGGCGCTTCCTTTTGCGCGTTCGCGACGATCTTATTCACCGCCGCGGAAATGGCGCCGAGGTCACGGTCCTGAACGTTGGCGTAAACGTCGATGACCGGAAGAACGCCGTAATGATAGACCGTGCCCGGTTCGGAATTTCGGGTGATGGTCGCGAGGTTGGCGAGGACCTGGGACGAATTGGTTCCGTGCACCGGCAGGTTTTCCAGGTCCTGAATGGAACTGATGTTGTATTGGGGCGCCTGGACGACGACGTTGTAGCTGACTCCATTGCTGGGATCGAGCCAGAAAGCCGGGGCGGTCTGGAAGCTGCCGCTCAGGGTATTGAGGACGGTGGTCGCAATGTTGCTCGCGGTGATGCCGAGCTGCTCGGCCTGGGAGCGTTCCATGGTGACGGCGAACTGCGGCTCGTCGTAGACCTGCTGAACATGGACGTCGACCGCGCCGGGAACCTGTTGGAGTTGGTCGGCCATTTTGTGGGCCAGCGCGAGGTTCCCGTTCACGTTCCGGCCTATAAGCTGGATGTCGATGGGGGCGGACAACCCGAAGTTGAGGATCTGGTTGACGATGTCCGAGGGCTGGAAGAAGAACGACGTGCCGGGGAATTGGCGGGGGAGATCGATGCGGAGTTTGCGCTGATAATCGGCGGTGGGCTTATGGCCCGGGTTGAGCGAAACCATGATGTCTCCATCGGCGGTCCCGATGACGCCGGAATTCGAATAGGAGAGGTTGATGCTGCTGTAGGGAACGCCGAGGTTGTCCAAAATTCCCCCCAGTTCATTGGCCGGGATGTCCTTGCGGATCACGGCCTCGATCTGGTCGCAGAGTTTGGCCGTTTCCTCGATGCGGGTGCCGGTCTTGGCCCTGATGTGGAGCTTGAATTGCCCGGCGTCGACGGTCGGGAAAAAATCCTGCCCGAGAAAGGGAACGAGGATCATGCTGCCGAGGCAAAGACCGAGGAAAACGAGGGCGAAGAGGCCGCGATGATGCAGCGCCCCGCCCAGCAAATCGCCATAGCCCTCGCGCACGCGATGAAAACCGGCATCGAACTTTTGGTGGAGCCGGCTGAAAAATCCCGCTTTTTGGCCCGAGGCCCCGGCCTTTTCATCCGCATGCTCGGCCGACTTGGCCTTGAGCAGGTACATGGCCAGTGTCGGAACCAGGGTGCGGGAGAGGACGTAAGAGGCCAGGACGGCGAACACCACCGCTTCGGCCAGCGGGATGAAGAGATACCGGGCGACGCCGGAGAGCAGGAACATCGGCACGAAGACGATGCAAATGCAAAGGGAGGAGACGAAAGCGGGCACGGCAATCTGGCTGGCGCCCTGGAGAATCCCCTCGTGGAGATCCATCCCCTTGTCGAGGTAACGGTCGATATTTTCAATCGTCACCGTGGCATCATCGACGAGGATGCCGACGGCCAGGGCGAGGCCGCCGAGGGTCATGATGTTGATCGTCTCTCCCAGTGCGTTGAGGATGAGGATGGAAGTCAGCACCGACAGTGGAATGGAGATGGCGATGATCATCGTGCTTTTCCAGTCTCCCAGAAAGAGCAGGATCATCAGGGCGGTGAGGCAGGCGGCGATGATGCCTTCCCTGATGACGCCATTGATGGAAGCGCGGACGAAGATCGACTGGTCGAAGAGGGTCCGGATCTGGAGGTCTTCCGGCAGGCTGGGCTTGAGCTTCGGTATCAGGGCCTTGACGTGGGCCACAATATCGAGGGTGGAGACGTTTCCATTTTTCAGGATGGAGATAAGGGTTGAGCGGACGCCGTCCTGCCGGACGATATTGGTCTGGGGCGCGAAGCCGTCCCGGACGTGGGCGACGTCGCGGATATAAATGATCGTTCCGTTGACCGTCCTGATCGGAAGATTGTTCAAAGCCTCGACGGTTTGCGGACTGCCGTTCAAGGCGATGTCGTATTCCAGCGAGCCTATTTTTGCCGTGCCCGAAGGCAGGATCAGGTTCTGGGCGTTGATGGCGTTGACCACGTCGAGCGGCACCAGGCCGAGGGACTGGAGCTTGGGAATGTCAATATCGACCACGATCTCCCGTTGTTTGCCTCCGTAAGGATAGGGAGAAGCCAATCCTTGAATGGTGGTCAACGGGGGGCGGATGGTGTTGAGCGAAAGATCGTTGAGAGTCTGTTCGGAAAGCGTCTGGCTGGCCAAGCTCAACTGGATGATGGGCACGCTGGAGGCGCTGTACTGGATGATGAGCGGTGGCGTGGTACCGACGGGCAGGGATCGGAGTTGGGTCTGGCAAAGGGCGGTGACCTGCGCCATGGCCATGTCGATCCTGACCGACGGATGAAAATAGACCTTGATCACGCCAATGCCGTTGAGTGATTGCGATTCGGTATGCTCGATGTCGTTGACGATCGTGGTCAGGCCCCGTTCCACGGGGGTGACGATCCGTTGCTCCATCTGTTGCGGAGAAAATCCGGTGTAGTTCCAAAGAACGCTGATCACCGGGATGTCGATATTGGGGAAAATATCGACGGACATCCCGGGCGTCGCAGGTGTCCCGAGGATGACGATCGGGCTGAGAATCAGGATCAGCAGGGCGGCCACCAAAAAGGTATAAGGCCGATTGAGCGCTAATTTAACGATCCACATGGAATGTCAGAAACCTGCCGGTCATATGTCGTGAAGCATGAAGAATTGTTCCAACCCATTGTCGCTACGGAACCAAGAATTGATCAAAAGATAAAGAAAATCCAATTGGTTGCGTAGCAAGGAACTGGTCCAACCCTTTACAAGACGGCTGGCGCCGGGAAAGGTCACCCCTTCAGTTGGATGAACCTTCCTTGGTTTTGTAGAGCTTGATTAGGATTGCCAAGAGGCGAATGACCCGTCGATCCTATCACCAACCCCGGACGCGATGTTGTTCTTACCGGATTCACATGAAGGCTACCCGGATCCCGCTTCTTCTCCTGCTGGCATGGCTGACGGGGGGAACAGCCGGTTTTGCGCAAAGTCCGGACGCCCTCCTTCCCGCGGGGGTTAAAGCGGTCTGGACGCTCGACCAAGCCTTTCGTGAGTCCACAGCCACGCAGGAACGGGTCTGCTTGAACGGCCTTTGGCGCTGGCAACCGGGGACTGACGCCAAAGAAGGCGTGCCCTCCGGCAACTGGGGCTATTTCAAGGTTCCCGGCTGCTGGCCGGGAATCACCGACTACATGCAGATGGATTCCCAGACGGTCTATTTTCATCCGGCCTGGCAAAACCAGGACCTGCGCGATCTGACGACGGCCTGGTACCAGCGGGAAATCACGGTTCCGGCAGAATGGACCGGCCGCCGCATCACGCTTTATGCGGAGTATCTCAATTCCTTTGCCATCGCCTATATCGACGGGCAGGAAGCGGGGGAGATTCAGTTTCCGGCCGGGGAAGTCGATCTCACCGCCGCCTGCCAGCCCGGAAGCCGGCATGTACTGTCGCTCTTCGTCGCGGCCCTGCCGCTCAAAGATGTCGTCTTTTCGCACGCCAACACCTCGACGCTCAAGGAGGTGAAGGGTTCGGTTGCCCGGCGCGGTTTGTGCGGCGATGTCTACCTTGTGGGGACGCCGCCCGCCAACCGGATCGACGGGGTGAAGGTGGCGACGTCGGTGCGCAAGGGGGAAATCTCGCTCGATGTCACGCTGCGCCAGCTCGACGCGGACGGGAAATACAGCCTGCGCGCCACGATCAGCGACGATACGGGCAAGGTCGAAGAATTCACCAGCGACCCTTTCAGCGGTCATGACGTCACCGACGATCACTTTGCCTGGAGCAAAAAATGGATGCCCGAAAAACTGTGGGACATCAAATCGCCGCAAAACATCTATTCGTTGAGCCTCTCCCTGCTCGATGCGAACGGCAAGGCGCTCGACACCGCGCTCCCCGTCCGGTTCGGTTACCGCGAGTTTTGGATCGACGGCCGCGACTTTTATCTCAACGGCACGCGCCTCCATCTTTCCTGCGTGCCTCTGGATAACGCCGAGGTCAGCGCTTCGACCGCGACTTACGACGCGGCGAAAGAGAGTTTCCTGCGCCTGCAAAGCTTTGGCATCAACTGTGTCTATGCGCACAACTACGACTGCGCGCCGGGGTCTCATCTCAGTTTCTCGGAAATCCTTCGGGCGGCGGACGACACGGGGATGCTCGTCTCGCTTTCGCAACCCCATTTCAGCGACTACGACTGGAAGGCCCCCGACGCCGACGCGTCCAACGGCTACGCGCGGCATGCGGCGTTTTACGTCCAGGTCGCGGGAAATCATCCCAGCGTGGTCTTCTATTCGATGAGCCACAACGCCACCGGCTACAACGAAGACATGAATCCTGACCTGATCGACGGAATCTCGGACCCCCGGGACAATTGGGCGCAAAAGAACGTGAAACTCGCGTTGCGCGCGCAGGCCATTGTGAATCGCCTCGATCCCAGCCGGATCGTCTACCACCACGCCTCGGGCAATCTCGGTTCGATGCACGACAGCAACTTTTATCCGAACTTCGCCCCGATGCAGGAACTCGACGACTGGTTCGAGCATTGGGCCACTGTGGGGGTGAAGCCGGTCTTCACCTGCGAATACGGCGCGCCTTACACCTGGGACTGGACCCTGTATCGCGGCTGGTACAAGGGCAAGCGCGCCTTCGGCGAAGCGCAGGTGCAGTGGGAATTCTGTTTCGCCGAGTGGGCCTCGCAATTTCTTGGCGACCGGGCTTTCCAGATCAGTGAGATGGAAAAGGCCAACCTGCGCTGGGAAGCCGCAAAATTTCGCGCCGGGGCGACCTGGTTCCGTTGGGATTACCCCTACGAAGTCGGCTCGAACAAGTTCGAAGACCGGCAGACCGTGACGGCCATGTATCTCACCGACAATTGGCGCGCCTACCGGACCTGGGGCCTGTCGGCCAATTCGCCCTCGGAGTACGCTTTCTACTGGCGGCTGCGCGACGGCGTCGACAAAAAGCGGGTCGACCTGAAGGTCGATTGGGACAACCTGCAACGTCCGGGGTACAGCCCCGATTACCTCGACAAGCAGTTTGAACGGATGGACATGGCCTACGGGCGCGACGACTGGGTTCCCACCTCCGCCGGGCAGGCCCTCCTGCGCAACAACATGCCGCTGCTCGCTTACATCGGCGGCAAACCGGCGGCATTTACCAGCAAGGACCATAATTTCGTTCCGGGCGAAACGGTGGAAAAGCAACTCATCGTCATCAACAATTCGCGCGACCCGGTTGACTGCGATTGCGCCTGGTCGTTGAATTTGCCGCAACCGGTGACCGGCGAGAAAAAAGTCACCGTGGCGCCAGGCGACCAGGCCCGCGTCCCGCTCTCGCTGGCCCTTCCGACCGGACTTCAATCCGGCCCCAAGGGCGGGAGCTACGAACTGGAAGCCAAGTTCACGTTCAGCACGGGAGAAACGCAGAGCGATTCTTTTCCCATCGACGTCCTGCCGCCGGCACCTCCGGCCGGGGACGTCGGAATAATCGCCCTCTTCGATCCCGCAGGCGAAACGGCCAAACTGCTCGACCGCCTCGGCATCAATTATCAGACTGTGACCGCGACGGCGGACCTCTCCGCGTACGACATGCTTATCATCGGCAAAGCGGCCTTGACCGTCGACGGACCCGGACCTGACGTGAGCCGCGTGCGCGACGGATTGAAAGTCATCATGTTCGAGCAGACTTCCGACGTGCTGGAGAAGCGATTTGGGTTTCGCGCGGAAGAATATGGGTTGCGGCAGGTCTTTTCGCGCGTGCCCGGCTATCCGGCGCTGGCGGGGCTTACGGACGACAACCTGCGCGATTGGCGCGGCGAGGCGACGATCCTGCCGTCCCGGCTGAAATACGAATTGAATCCGCATTTCTACGGCGCACCGACGGTCAAGTGGTGCAACATCGATGTCACGCGGGTCTGGCGCTGCGGCAATCGTGGCAATGTCGCTTCCGTCCTGATTGAAAAGCCCGCGCACGGCGATTTCCTGCCCATTCTCGACGGCGGTTTTAGTTTGCAGTACAGCCCGCTCCTCGAATATCACGAGGGTCAGGGCATGGTCATCTTCTGCCAGGCCGATGTGACCGGGCGGACCGAGACCGATCCCGCCGCCGATTTGCTCGCGCGAAACATCGTCGTTTATGCGTCCGCCTGGAAGCCCAAATTTCTGGTTCGGCAGGCCCTCTACGTGGGTGATCCGGCAGGCAAAAGCTATTTTCAACAGGAAGGCATTCCGGTAGCTGATTACACGGGCGAGAGATTGGAGGGAAATCAGGTCTTGATTGTCGGCCCCGGCGGCGGCTTGGCGTTGGCGGCTAACAAGGAGGCCATCGGCGATTCACTCCACTGGGGGGGGCCTGGACATATTCTGGCCATCGGCCTCAGTCAGGACGAGAGCGATGCCTTCCTGCCCTTCGATATCCGGATGACGAAAGCCGAGCATATTGCGACTACTTTCGCGCCGTTCGGCACGGGCACTCCCTTCACCGGAATCGGCCCCGCCGACGTCTACAATCGTGATCCGCATGAATTTTCCCTCGTAACTGGAAATGTCGACGTTTCCGTCGGGGACGGCATTCTCGCCGCAGGGCAACGCGACCAGATCGTCTTTTGCCAGCTCGTGCCGTGGCAATTTGATTACGCCAAACAGTATGACTTGAAGCGAACCTATCGGCGCACCGCTTTCCTCGTCACGCGCCTGCTGGCGAACATGGGCGTGGCCGAACCCACAGCCATCCTGAACCGGTTCAGCAGCCCGGTCGATCCGGCCAAGCCCGAAACGCGATGGCTGGACGGCCTCTATGCCGACACGCCGGAGGAGATGGATGATCCCTATCGCTTTTTCCGCTGGTGAATGCACCTGTCCACGAATGCGGAGGATCGATCCAAAAATATTTTAAAAAATAACTTGCATTATACCAACCAGTCAACTAAGTTGGCCTTGTGAAACAGGAAAGCGAATCCAAACGAAAGCTCCTCGAGACAGCAATGGAGATGATCTGGGAGAGCAGCTACGGCTCTGTCAGCGTGGATGACATCTGCACCAAGGCAGGCGTCAACAAGGGTAGCTTTTATTACGCTTTCAAGTCCAAATCCGATCTGGCTGTGGCGGCCTTTGAGCGCCACTGGGAGCATAAACGGCCGCTGATGGACAAGATTTTTTCGTCCCAGATTCCTCCTCTGGAGCGGCTCGATAACTATTGCCAGTCGATCATTACCAGCCAGAAGGAGAAGTATCAGACCTTCGGCAAGATGCTGGGTTGCCCCTATTGCTCGTTGGGCAGCGAGCTGAGCACCCAGGACGAAAAGATCCGCTTGAAAGCTGACGAGATGACCAAGCGCATGCTCAAATATGTCGAGTCTCTCGTGCGGGACCTCGCGGCGGAGGGACTGATCGAGGTCAAAGACCCCGCAGAACTGGCCCAGGAAGTTTTTTCTTATGTGACCGGTGTGCTGATGCAGGCGAAGATCGAGAATAACGTGCACCATGTCGAGCGCCTGCAACACGGAATCATGCGCTTACTCGGTGTTAAAAACCTTACAGCCGCAGCCTCTTAACCCTTTTTTTGCCTACTTACTATACCGACCAGTCAACTAAATTCTAAATTAAACTAATCCCAACTCACTTGAAAGGAAACTCCCATGATCTACCAAATCGCCAATGTTAAGACCAAAACGGAACCCTTGCCCAACATCAGCAATGGCCTGCTTCAAGCCAGGCGGATTCAAGCCCATCTCAAAGAACGGATCGCCGATGGGCTGCTGCCGGAGAATAGATGGCAGAGCTGGAGTCCGATGACGCCCGGGCCCTTTATCGTGCCCGTCAGCCGTTGGATCGAGTAACTCCCTCATTCCACCTTCACCGCCACCCTCAACGAACCGAAGACCATGAATACAACCACTCTTACGGCCCCTGAATTGAAGAATGGCCTTCACGCTGCGTATCGCAATGGTCACGACGAGGCGCGTCCGCGAGCGAAGGCCCAAGTACCCGCGGTTTTGCCCAAGGTGGAAGAGGAGAAGCCTCTTTCGCCACCTCCGGGTCCCTTTCGCCAGGCCGCGCGGAAGCTGATGGGCAATCGCGTCTTCCAATTGGCGGCGGGAATCGTCGTGCTGCTCCTGCTCGGCTATTTCATCTACACCGCCACCACTCACGAATCGACCGACGACGCCTACACCACGGGGCATATCCACAATATCTCTTCGCGCGTGACCGGAACGGTCATCGCCGTGCGGGTGGACGACAACCAGATGGTGCACCAGGGCGACGTGCTGGTTGAACTCGATCCGACCGACTACCAGGTGCAGGTCGACCAGGCGCGCGCCAATTACGATACGGCCAAGGCCAATCTGGCCCGCGCCCAGACGCTCCTGGCGGCCGGAGCGGTTTCGAAACAAGATTTCGACACCTACACCAGTGCCAGCGAGGTGGCCGCGGCCAAGCTCAAGGACGCCGAGGATCAATTGTCCTATTGCACCATCCGCGCGCCTTCCGACGGACGGATCGGCAGCAAGACGGTCGAGACGGGCAACCGGATCAATGCCGGATCGGCTCTCATGGCGGTCGTGGAGGATGTTTGGGTAACGGCCAACTTCAAGGAAACCCAACTCGGTGCGATGCGCCCCGGCCAGCCGGTGGATATCACCATCGATGCCATTCCGGGCAAAACTTTTCGCGGCGTGGTGGACAGTTGGTCGCCCGGTTCCGGTTCGACTTTTGCCCTGCTGCCGCCCGACAACGCCACCGGCAATTTCACCAAAATCGTCCAGCGCGTTCCGGTGAAAATCCGTTTCGACACGGCCTCGATCCGGGGTTACGAGAACCGAATTGTTCCGGGACTCTCCTGCGAACCGAGTGTCCTGCTGCGCGGAGGCATCCCCAATCGTTCCGAACCGCTCAACCCGCAAACGGAATCGATTCCCGTGATGGCGTCCCGCTAAGCAACCCACAACCATGGAAAAAGTTCCCTACACAAAATGGCTCGCTCTCTTTGGAGCGATGCTGGGCGCTTTCATGGCGGTGCTCGACATCCAGATCACCAACTCCTCCCTGAACGACATTGCCGGGGCGCTCGGCTGCTCGCTCGACGAAGGCTCCTGGATTTCGACCGCCTACCTGGTGGCCGAGATCGTCGTCATCGGAAGCACGGGTTGGCTGGCCCGGGTCTTTTCGATCAAGCGCTATATTCTCTTCAGCACGGTCGCCTTTGTCGTCTGTTCGATGCTTTGTGCCTCCGCGCAAAACCTGAACATGATGATTATCAGCCGGGTCCTCCAGGGTTTGACCGGCGGCGCCCTCATCCCGCTGGCGATGACGGTCAATCTCCTGACCATGCCGCCCCGGCTGCAGCCGATGGGCAGCGCCATCTTTGCCATGACGGCGACTTTCGCTCCCGCCATCGGCCCGACCATCGGCGGCTGGTTGACCGACAATTACGGCTGGCAGTGGATTTTCTTCATCAATGTTTTCCCCGGCGTGCTGATGTTTTTTCTCATCGCCACCTACCTGGAAGCGGACAAGCCGCAGATCGGACTGCTCAAGGAGGGCGACTACTGGGGCATCTTCGCAATGGCCATCGGCCTCGGTTCGCTGGAGTACGTCCTGGAGGAAGGCGAACGCAAGGACTGGTTTGGCAGCCCGCTCATCGTCCGTCTGGCGGTGGTCTCGGTTGTTTTCATCGTCATCTTTCTCGCCATCGAGCTCACCGCTAGGAAACCCTTTGTCGATCTGCGCGTCTTTCGCCACCTCCGGTTCACGCTTTCCTGTGCGGTTTTGGGCGGCTTGGGCCTGGCCCTCTATGGCACGGTCTATGTCATCCCGCTCTACCTGGCCCAGGTGCAGGGTTACAGCGCGCTCCAGATTGGGGAGACTCTGATGTGGGTCGGCCTGCCGCAACTCGTCATCCTTCCGTTCGTTCCGAAATTAATGAAAATAGTCGACCCGCGAATCCTCGCCGGGGTCGGCATCCTGCTTTTCTCCGGAAGCTGTTTCATCGATGCCTTTCTTTCCCCCGACTTCGCCATGGACCAGTTCCGCGTTTCCAA
The DNA here is from genome assembly GCA_021272315.1 of Methylacidiphilales bacterium. Lineage (GTDB taxonomy): Bacteria > Verrucomicrobiota > Verrucomicrobiia > Methylacidiphilales > UBA1321 > JABDGH01. The sequence goes on from JAJSLI010000056.1 coordinate 30,045, forward strand.
CATCGTGCGGGCGCTCGGCCAGCCGCTCATCTTCGTCCCGCTGCTCAGCATGTCGACGGAGGGTCTTCCCCGCAGCGAGGCCGGTTCGGCCTCGGCCCTTTTCAACATGACGCGAAACATCGGCGGGTCCGTCGGCATCGCCCTGCTCTCGACCATCGTGACGCAACGGGAGCATCTCCATTCCGTGCGCATCGGGGAAACGGTGACGGCCTACATGCCCGCCGTTCAGGCGCGCCTGGCGACCCTGACGGACATGTTCGAGACGAAAGGGCTCGACCCCGCCACGGCAGGCGGCTACGCGCTCACCGAGTTGAACCACTCGGTGCAAACCCAGGCTTATATCCTGGCTTACAGCGATGCCTTCTTCGTCATCGGCGCGGCGCTGCTCCTGAGCGGAACCAGCCTCTTTTTCCTGCCCAAATCCCATGCCATGCAGGGCGGCATGCCCGCCGCGCATTGAATCCAGGAGACTTCCCTGGAGGGCTTCCGTTTTGGCCCGGTGAACGAAAAAAGCTGCAACCAAAACCAAGACAGGCGAGTTTCTATCTTTGTGAAGATGACCGCAACGTGGGTTTGCTTGCTGCTGTTTGGCCCGATGGCCTGGGCCCAGACTCCGCCTTCTCCACCGAGCCCGACCTCAACAACGGCTCCGACTCCAGCACCGGTGCCGGAATGGGCGATCTCATCCGCACCGGCACGGTTTGTCGTCGACCAGGAAGGACCGGACAAGCCCGCGCCCGTATCCTGGGTGACTCTTTGTGTGCCGGACCTGGACTGGCTGACCCTGCCGATCCGGGTTTTTGCGGACAACGGGACCGCCGCCGGTTGCGACCTGCTGTGGACGGCCCCCGGCGAGCCGGCGACGCTGCTCTTCGATTCCTCCTCGGGCGCGAAAAGGTACAAAATTTATTTCGGTTCCAACTGGCCCGCGCTGCATCTCGACAATCCGAAGTCGGGCGTGATTTTGGAAAGCAGGGCCGGTGACGGGAAGCCGATGTATGACCTCACCGGCATGCTCCAGGCCTGGAACCACAGCACCACGGTCTACGGCCGGGGCATCGTCGGGAGTATTTTTGAGGGAGGGCATCGCTTTGGACCGCAGGCCAATATTTTTGAGCATTTCCAAGGTTGGTTCGACGTGGCCGCGCCGGAGCACCTGCAACTGGCGGCGATTTCCAACGACGCCTCGTTTGTTCTTATCGACGGCAAGGAAGTGGTCGAATGGCCCGGATTGCACGGGTTCCATGAGGGTCTCCAAGGCCAGCATCAGGGAGCGGTCGATTTGACGCCGGGAGTCCATCTTTTGGAGTGTTACAACGCCTATGCGCCGGACCCCAACCCCGACCGGCATCATCCGCTGCTGTGCTGTCTTGCGGCCATGGGCGGCGCGTTGCCGCAATGGACGATGCTGATGCCGAGCGCCGGCTTTTTTCGGCCCATCAGCCACGCGCATGTGGTCGATTACCAATTGGAATCGAGCACGCCCGGAACCGAGGCGGGAGCGCGCGCGCCCGCTTATGCGATCGAGTGGCTCTTCAACGGCCAAAGCGTGATCGGGCCGGATGTTCCGGATATCGGCCTGATTTCCACGCAATTGACCTGCCGCCCGCAGCCAACCGGCACAGCAACATGGACCTTCGACGACGGAACAACGGCCCAGGGCGCGGTCGTGCAGCATCTTTTTCCGCGTCCGGGCATGCGCACGGTCCGGCTCTCGGCGACGGATGGAACGAAAGACCTCGGTTCCGTCGTCCGGACGATCAGCATTCACCCGAACTGGACGCAACTGACCACCTATCCCCCGCAACTGACCCCCGCGCATCTGACGGATCTGATGAACCGCGATCCGGCGACGTTTTCCGCGTCGGACCTGGCCGGCTGCGTGGCCGTGTTCGGTGTTTTCAAGAATTCCGACGGCCTGCTGAAAATTCTCCCCGCGGTTTGCGCCGGGATGAAGGGGATGAATGACGCCGATTTGCCCTACGTCAAAACCGCGGGCGTCTATCTCGCCAACGAAGATTTGCTCCATTTCAGCGAGGCGGGCCAACTACTCAGGGCGCTGGTTGATCGCTGCCCGACGGACGCGCCTTCACCCCAATTGATCACGATCGGCAGCGAGGCGCGATTGGCGCTGGCGCAGTTGACGCTTAAGACCTCGGACCATGCCGACGAGGTCAAAATGCTGCTGGACGGGGTCGATGTCCAGGCCCTGACGGGCGATGAACACCGCGCGTTCGATATTCTTCGCGCTGATCTGGCCCTGGCGACGGGTGACGTGGCCGGGGCGAAGAAGCAGTATCAAAACCTGACCGGAGAGCCGTCCGGCCCCGACGCGCGCAGTTCGGTCCGCCGCACGGCCCGGATCGGCCAGGCCCGCGCTTTTCTCGACCGGAAAGACTTTGAGGCGACCGAGAACGCGTTGACGGAAGTGGCCTGGCAGGCTCCCATCGAGAAAATGTCGCCGGACTGGGCGCTTACCCGGCTTCGTCTCTACCAGGAGCAAGGTTTGCCGGGTGCGGCCTACCTTTGGGCCACGCGGCTCCTGCCGGTGATTACGGAGAGCGGACGCAGCGAACTTCTTTTTCGGCTGATCGACCTGGCCTTCACGCAGGGTCACGACGACGTGGCAAAGAAAGCGCTGGCGGAACTTTTGCAGAAGCATCCCTACAGCGAGGAAGCGGCCAAGGCCAAGGAAAAGTGGCCGGGGAAAGGCTAGGTCAAGAGTGTACCGATAGCCAGTCTCCTATTCCTTGTCACTTGACCCCTTGGCATCGACACAGGCTCCGTTCGCTTGGGTTAGGGGTTTGGCGTATTTGTATTATTTATGACATTCAGGCCCAAACTCAAAGAGCGGTTTGAATTCCTTCAAGGCCTGTCGAACATCCGGCAATTCCGGATGCCAAAGCTTTTCCCATTCGAGGGAAATGCCGTGGGAATAATGCTCCTGGGACAATAATCGCCGCAAGGCCTCCACCGGATACTCGCCGGCACCTGGCAAGACACATTTGTATTTCGCCCCAGCCTTTTGCGATTGGCTGTCATTGAAGTGGATATGGCGCACCAGCGGCCCGATCTGCCGCCAGGTTTGCGCGGGGGACTCGCCCGCGATGCGCCACGTATGATGGGAATCCCATAAGACAAGCACCGGTTCGTCGAGCCTTTGGTTCAATCTCAAGCAGGCGGCGGGAGATGAAAATGAGGAATGCGTCTCGATCAGGATTTCGCACGCCGCCGATCTCTCGCGCATAAGCGACCGGCACCGTCGTACCGTTTGGGCGGCCTGATCCATGGCGGAGTCCGGCAGGGAATCTCCGCCCCCGAAGACGCGCACGTAGGGGGCACGCAGCGCCGTCGCCACATCGACGAACCGGAGAAAAGTATCGATGTCCTCGCCGGTGGCTTCAGTCAAATGCAGGCTGGTGGCAACAAGCCGGACACCGGGCCCAACCGGCGGCGTCGCATCCACCGCGGCAAAATAGCCCGGCAGATCGATGGTGCCTCCCAAAGCGCGCAACTCAATGAAATCCAAACCGAACTCCAAGGCAAGGGAGGCCATCTCCGAGAGCGAAGCCTCAGGATAGCCGATACTGGAGAAGCCGTATTGCATGGGTATCAGGTCGATCGGTCCGTAAGGCCGAGGCCTGTTCCTGTCTATCCGCCCGGCCACTTGGTGTCGATACTGCGGTCCGACTCCTTTATTACGAAACCCTTTATTTAGAATCGGGAGCTTGCCGCGCCATGGCCTGCACTTTGGCCAGATTGTTTTGAGCGTTCCTGTAGTCCGGCTTGAGTCGCAAAGCCTCTTGAAACTGGGCAATCGCCTCGTCCATGCGGCCCATGCGATATAAAGTGATGCCGAGGTCGTAGTGGATCCCAGCAGAGTCGGGATTGATTTTCAGAGCCTCTTGCATTTGGGCTACCGCCTCATCCATCTGCCCTTTCTGAGCGAGAGCCCAGCCAAGGTCATTGTGGGCTTCGGCAAGGCTGGGGTCGATTTCCAGAGCCTTTTGATACTGGACAATCGCCTCGTCCAGTTGTCCCTTTTGATATAGAGCAATGCCAAGATTGATGTGGGCATTCGCATAGTTGGGGTCGATTTCCAAGGCCTTTTGGATCAGAGCCATCCCCTCGTCCACCTGCCCCTTTTGCAAGAGAGACAAGCCAAAGTTGTTATTGGCCAACACGCAGTTCGGATTCTTCGCCAGTGTATCGGTCCAGAGTGCCTCCGGGCTTTCATAAGCCCAAGCCCGCTGCCAACTCAACACCCCGAGAACCAGCAAGAGTCCGGCACAAAGACCGGCTTGCAGCCACGGTTTTTTCGGTATGACAAAATTCACCAACCGAGCCATCCCCGCCGCGCACGGGACGATGATTCCCAAACACGCCAAATACTGGAAGTGGTCCGCCACGAAGGAATACCGGAACGGATAGACATTCAAAAAGCCCAAGGCCGGAAACAAGGTTCCGACAAAAAAAAGAAAGCCAGCCAGCGGTCCCCGCCAGCGCCGACTCAACCAGACCAACGCCATCGCCACCATCACCACCCCCGCCGGGAAAAGATATTGCCACCAAACAGTCTCGCTAACATCCCAGTGGGGATAGATGAAAATCAAGTCCGCCGGCCAAAACACCTTGCCCAGATAAAACCAGACCGCCCGCCCGGCGATAAGGGTCCGTTCAGCAAACGTAAAATTATAATCAGCGCCTTCCGCCTTGAGGACATGCCGCTCCACCCAGGCGGTGAACAGTCCGCTGGCCATCCCCACGAGAAAAAAAGGAACCAGTGGCGCGATATCCTGTTTCCAGGACAGTTTCCCCCGCTTCCACCAGAATACCACCAGCAAGGCCGCCGGCAGCGTGGCGATGACGCTTTTCGACAGCAAGCCCAACACGAAGAGCAGTAAAGAAAAGCCATACGCCTTGGTTTCCCTCGTGCGATCAAATTTCAGGTAAGCCAACGCCGCACTGAAATAAAAGACCCCCGAAAGCATGTTTTTGAGTTCGGACACCCACGCCACCGACTCCACCTGCACCGGATGCAGGGCGAAGATGGCGGCCGCCAGCCAGGCCCCCGGCACTTCCAAGCAACGGAGAATCCTAAGGAGAAGGAGCGCCGAAAAGGCGTACAGAAGAACGTTGACGAGATGGTAGCCCAGCGGCGCATCACCCCAAAGCCTGTGCTCCACCCAAAAGATGCCATGGACCAGCGGATAGTATTGCTGGGTGGCGCCCAGCTCGAACCAGATGCGTCCCAGACCTGCCCACGAACGCAGATCGAATCGTGTAACGTGGGCATTATCGTCCCAGATGAAACCCGCCCACCACACCGGCGTATAGGTCAGAATGACGGCCAGAACCAGGATCAGTCCCCAAAGCCAGTCGCGGCTCAGCCATGATGGTGGTGACGGAGCCGGCGCAACTTTCCCGAGGGCTTTCGTGAAAACTTCACCGCCCGCCACCATCTTTCTCGTGGGTCGATTCGCCATGGCGTCTGAGTTATAGGATGAACTCTTTCCGTTTTCAGAGAAGCAGATTGTTCTTCCCGTTCCCAACTTGGAAACGAGAAGAAGATTGGAGAGCAACTGTTCAAGCGCTAAGGTGTTTCATCCCATATGGCACGCACCTTTCTTCTCGTGGTGCTGGTTCTGGTTTATCTCTGCCAACCCTCCTTTGGGGCGGGAGAGAACGATTGGTTTGTGCCTTTGGGCAAACCTCCCGAAGCCCCGCCCAAGCGCATTTCGGGCGGCGAGGGCTTTCCGCCCTTGCCGTTGCCCGCCACGCCCCTGCGTCGCACCGAGAGAAAGCGGCAACCCACCCCGCCGTCCCTGTTCGGCAAGGTGATTTGGGGGGAACAAGGTTCCTTCACCTACGCCGGGGGAACCACCACCCAGATTACCGATTGGAACCTCTGCCCGGCTGATCTTCAACACCTGTTCCACAAGGTCCAGGACAAGCTGGGCCTGCAATATGGCTATGACGAGGTTTCCCTGCCCTCCTTTGGGGGCGATCCCGACAAAATGGCCGTGCTTTTCTTCAGCGGCACGCGGACCCTGAAGCTCGATTCCGCCAGCCTGGCCAAACTTCGCGCCTACGTCCTGAGGGGGGGCATGCTCTGCTTCGATTCGGTGGCCGGATCGCCCTACTTTTACGATTCGGCGCGCGCGCGCATGCAGCAGGCCTTCCCGGAACTGGCGTGGCGCGTCATTCCGCCCGATCACCCGCTTTACCACATGGTGACCGACGTCAACACGGTCCACTACTCGGCCAACGTCAAGTCCGACAAACCCTATCTCGAGGGCCTCTACATCGGTTCCCGCATTGCCGTGCTGATTTCAAA
>JAJSLI010000059.1 GCA_021272315.1 Methylacidiphilales bacterium
TGCTCCTCAACTTGCGCCCGCCTCTCCACCTGCATCTGCCCCCCAGTTTGCGTCCATCCCCCAGCCTCTGCCCAACGTCCGGCCCCGTTTCAGTCCTCCGGACTTGCTTCCCCCTCCGCCCCGAAAGAAAACAAGCCCGAACAGCCCGCAACTCCTGCCCATGCTCAAAGGCCTTGTTTTTGTGGGCAGTTCCGACCAGGTCCATGCCAAGGGCGTGCCCGGGGTTGTCGGCGTCAAGGCTGACGGCATTCCGATCCTCCAGAAAACAGAATTTCAAGCTGTCACTTCCCAATATATCGGTCAACCCCTCAGTCTTTACGACCTCAAGCAGCTCGTCCACGACGTCATTGTCTACTACAAGCATCACGACCGCCCTATCGTCGACGTCAGCGTACCCGAACAGGACATCACTTCCGGGGTTGTTCAGATCGTCGCCGTGGAAGGCCGACTCGGCACCGTCCGCGTCGAAGGCAATCATTGGTTCTCCACCACGGATATCGCCGGCAACATCCGCCTCCATCCCGGCGATCCGATCAGCGGCCGCATTGTTTCCGAGGACGCCGCCTGGCTCAACGCCAACCCTTTCCGCCAAGTTGATCTTGTTTATACCCCCGGCTCCCAGCCCGGCACGACCGACATCGTCCTCAAGACCGAGGACCGCATGCCGCTCCGCACTTACGTCGGCTACGAAAACAGCGGCAACCAGTTCACCGGTAACGATCGCTGGCTCGCCGGCTTCAACTGGGGCAACGCCTTCGGCCTCGATCAGCAGATCAATTACCAGTTCACCGCCAATAACCAGTACAGCCTCTACAACGCCCAGTCCGGAAGTTGGACCATCCCCCTACCCTGGCGTCACACCCTCACCTTCTTCGGCAGCTACTCCCAGTCCAAGCCCGACACCGACAACCCCCTCTTCACCCAAAATGGTTACAGTTGGTCAGCCAGCGGGCGTTACACCATCCCGCTTCCGGGCACCGCTACTTTCAGCGAAGAATTTGTCGGCGGATTCGATTTCAAGCGCAGCAACAGCGATCTCTTCTTCGGCGGCGCGCCGGTCTATACGACCCTGGTCGACGTTGACCAGTTCATGGCCGGTTACAACGCCAGCCTCGTTGACCACTACGGGAGCACTTCCCTCAACTCTTCCTTCTTCTTCAGCCCGGGCGGAATGTCCGAGTACAACCACGAGGCCCAGTTTCAGGCCAGCCAAGCCGGCGCCAACGCCCATTACTACTACTTCCTGGAGCAGCTGAATCGCATCACCAAGCTTCCCTACGACTTCTCTCTGGCAACCAAAATCCTGGGGCAGGTCTCCAGCGGCACCCTCGTTGGCAGCGAGCAATTCGGAATTGGCGGCTATGCCACCGTCCGCGGTTACGACGAACGAGTGGTCAACGGCGACAGCGGAATTGTTTTTTCCAACGAACTCCGCACGCCGCCGGTCAGCCTCGGGCACCTTTTCGGCATGGCCGGCGCCTCCGATCAACTTCAGTTCCTCGGCTTTCTCGATTACGGCTCCGTCACCAACAACCAGGCCATCACCGGCCCCGAAAGCAGCAGCACACTCATCGGCATCGGTCCTGGCGTTCGTTACCTGATCGATCCCTATTTCTCCCTCCGCGCCGATTACGGTTTCCAGCTCAGGGATGCCAACGTCCCCAGCGACACCAACCACTCCAACTTTGAACTCAGCGCCATCCTCAGCTACTAGGTTTTTTTAGAGGTACGTGGATGAAATGCTTGGCCGCGTGCCACCGTCTCGCTTTGGAAACACCAGATATGGGTTAGCGCTTTCTATCTTCGAAGCCTTCCTAAATCCTTCTGCAACACACTGGGGGGAAATCCTCTTTCCCGGCGAAAAACTCGCGAAAAATGATATTCGTCTGATAGCCCCACCAACTCAGCAACAGTGCGCAGTGGCAAGGACGTGGTGAGGATAAGGCTTTCGGAAGTTCTTACGCGCAAAGTCCTCAGATAACTCATGGGTGAAACTCCCTCTACAGAGCTAAACTTCGCTGAAAAATGGCATTTGCTTAATCCGGCTACCTTGGAAAGCGTGGCTAAATTCAACGGTTCTGCAAGGTGGTTGAGCATGTATGCCTTGGTACGTTCCGCGAATTTCTGGCGGGGAGCTACAGGGGGACGCTCCAACTCCAAAAGAATGCATTCCATAAGGAAGGAGGCCGCATCGGAACTCTCCGGTGCGTTCCGGCTGGTCCAGTCCAGAATCCACTGCGCCGAAGTCTGGATTCTCCCACCGAAGTCGGAATAAATGAGTACCTGATGGTGGTGCACTCGCGGTGATTTCCAGCTGAGACAGAGAAGGCGCACCGACTTTTTATTTATTGCATTTTCGCAGTGCTCAACGCCACGGGAATATAGAACCACCGAGCCTTCTCGAGCATGCCACAGTTGTTGGCCACATCGGATCTCGATTTCTCCCTGTTTGATCACCAGGAGTTCCTCGTGATCCCAATGCGCGTGAGGACGCGCCCTCCAATCCGGTGGAAGATTCAATTCATAGCCCAAGACATCTGTGGCTGTCTTTTTTTTTGCTGAAGGAAGCATGTGAGAAAGCTAAGTGATACCGAAAGAAATGCCAAACTTTTCAAAAGAACCGCCATGGTGTTCCCGAGGCATTTTTGGATATTCTCCACTCTATGGATAAAAAGATTCGTCTTGGCCACAGGTTCGAGATAATTACGCACCCTATGAAGAGTATGTATCGAGATTGAACAACCGAATGATCTGATGAATATTCCCATTTCCCCCTATCCCTGCAGCAAGCTGATCAAGGGCATTCGCTGGTTGACCGAACCGATCCGCTATCCCGGCAGCCGCGGCGATACCTGGTCCTGCACCTGGGCGAACGACGATCACATTTACAGCACCGGGGACGACTGCACCGGCATCGACAAGAGCAATGACAGCAATCTTGCGCTGTTTCGGGTCGAAGGCATGCCACCGTCGCATAAAGTTGCCCTGGTCAATCCGATGGATGCTTATGGCACCGGGTCGTACCACGACCACAACGACTCGTGGAAGGCCAACGGCCTGATCTGTGTTGACGGCCTGCTTTATATGACTGTCAGCCAGCATTCCAGCGCGCTGGAGTACGGCGACTTCGTGCAGCGCACCTACGACGCTTCAATCATCAAGAGCTCCGATCACGGCAAAACATGGTCCTGCAAGCGCCGTGATCCGATGTTCCCCAGTCCGCGTTTTTCCACGCCGTTTTTCGTGCAATTCGGGAAGAATTACGAGGGCGCGATGGACGATTACGTCTATGCCGTCGGCGGCACCTCGTGGAACAACGGCAACTACCTGACGCTGGGCCGCGTGCCGAGGCAGGTCATCGGCAATTTGAACTCCGGCGATTGGGAGATGTTCGACGGTCTCGACGCCCAGGGCAGTCCCAAGTGGTGGCCGTATCGACCCTCCACGGTCATGCGAAACGAACAACCGATCTTCAAGTTCCGCGGTTTCACCAGCATGACCGGCATGCATTACGTGCCGGCCATCGATCGGTTCCTCCTGCCGGAATGGGCCTACGTCGATCTCGATGGCGACGATCCCTGGCGGCGGACGTTCTTCCACCTGTACGAGGCACCCAAGCCGTGGGGACCGTGGTCGCTGGCGCACGTCGAAGAGGATTTCGGCATGGCTTGGTACAATCCGTCCCTGCCGAGCAAATGGTTCGAAGACGGAGGGCGCCGGATGTGGATGGTTTGCGGAGGCGACTTTGCCGATCGTCGCATTGCCGATCGCCACCCGCACTATCACTACGCCTTTTTTGCACGAAAGTTTGAATTGGTTCTTTAAATCACACAATGACTACTACCGACTACCGCTTCTTCGGACGCACCGGCGTCAAAGTTTCCCCGCTCACCCTCGGCTGCATGACGTTCGGGTGGAGAACGGAACTCCCGGAATCGATCCGCATCATCGATCGCGCCCTCGAGGCCGGCATCAACATTATCGACACGGCCAACGTCTATTCGCGAGGGCGCAGCGAGGAATTCACCGGCGAGGCGTTGAAAAAGAACGGCCGCCGCGGCGAGGTCTTCCTCTGCACGAAAGTCCACGGCGGGATGCACGACACCGACCCGAACATGCAGGGCAACTCGCGCCGCCACATCATCGAGCAATGCGAGGCGAGCCTGCGCCGCCTCCAGACCGACTATATCGACCTCTACCAGATTCACCGGCCGCAACCGGAGGTCGCCATCGACGAAACGCTGCGCGCGCTCGACGACCTCGTGCGCGCGGGCAAGGTGCGCTACATCGGCTCGACGACATTCGCCGGGTGGCAGGTGGTCGAATCACTCTGGGCCAGCAAGGAACTCGGGCTCAACCGCTTCGTCTCCGAGCAGCCGCCCTACAACCTGCTCGACCGCCGCATCGAGAACGAACTGGTGCCGGTGGCGAAAACCTTCGGCCTCGCGCTCATCCCTTGGAGCCCCATCGCGGGCGGGCTCCTCTCCGGCAAATACCACCGGGACCAGCCCAACCCGACCGACTCGCGCTACACCACGCGGGATCAGTTCCTGTCTCGCCGCTACATCGACCGCACTTTCGATGTCATCGAGCACCTGACGGTCATGGCGCAGGAGAAAAGCGTGCCTCTCTCGCAGTTCGCGCTGGCATGGACGGTCCACCAGCCCACGATCACAAGCCCGATCATCGGCCCGCGCACGCTGGACCAGCTCGAGGACAACCTGCGCGCGCTCGAGGTGAACTTTACTCCGGACGATTTCAAGCGCATCGATGCGATCATCGCGCCGGGCTCGTACGTCTCCCCCTTCTACGAGGCGAATTTCGGAGCGTCCCAGCACCGGTGGTAAAAGCTCACGCCTTCTTGAGCAGAGACGCAACGATGGAAACGGTCAGGATGCCGACAACTACGGCAAGCGCAACGCCGGTCGGGACCGGTACGAACTCCTCGCCGATCATTTTCACGCCAATGAAGATGAGTATAAACCCGAGTCCAAGTCGGAGATAGACGAGGCGACTCACCGCTCCCGCGAGGAGGAAGTAGAGCGACCGCAAGCCGAGCACGGCACAGACATTCGATGTGTAAACAATAAAGGCATCCTTGGTCACACCAAAGATGGCGGGTATCGAATCGAGAGCAAAAACCAGGTCGGTGATCTCCACCGCAATCAGGACGAGAAAAAGGAGCGTGAATTTGAACCGGCCCCCTTCCCGCGTGAAAAAACGGTCGCTGTGTTCGCCGACGCTGATGGGCAGGACCCTTCTTGCCACCCGCACCACACGAAGTTTTTCGACGTCCGGCTCTACTTTTTGCACCAGCATTCGCACACCGGCAAAGAGGATATAGGCGCCGAAAAGGTAGAATATCCATTCGAATTTCTGCAACAGCTCGGAACCGGCCAGGATCAACAAGCCCCGCATCGTGAGCGCGCCGATGATGCCCCAAAAGAGGACTCGTCGCTGCTGACCGGGCGGCACGCGAAAATTGGAGAAGATCAGAACGAAGAGAAAAAGATTATCCA
>JAJSLI010000121.1 GCA_021272315.1 Methylacidiphilales bacterium
GTCTGCTTCCTGTTCCTCGGCTCGTGGAGCTCGACCTTCAACGTCCTGCTCTCCATCCCGACCTCGGTGATGGGAACGTTCGCCGTGCTCTATTTCATGGGCTTCACGCTCAACTTTTTCACGCTGCTGGGGCTGTCGCTGGCCATCGGCATCGTGGTGGATGATGCGATCATGGTGCTGGAGAACATCATGCGCCATGCCGAGATGGGCAAGAGCCGGGTGCTGGCTTCGCGGGACGGGGCGCGCGAGATCACCTTTGCGGCGCTGGCGGCGACCATCGCGGTCGTGGCGATCTTTTTACCGGTGGCGTTCATGAGCGGGATCATCGGGCGGTTTTTCTTCCAGTTCGGCATCACGATCTCGGCGGCGGTGCTCCTCTCGCTGGTCGAGGCGATCACGGTCACGCCGATGCGCTGCTCGCAGTTCATGGGTGATACGCGAAGCGGCTACGCGCGCTGGGCGGCGGAGGAGTTCGACAAGATTGGACAGGGGTACCGGCGGGTGCTGGCGTTTTGCCTCGACCGGCGCGGCCCGGTGCTGGCGGTGGCCACGGTGGTGTTTCTGCTTTCCCTGGGACTGGCCTGGCTTCTGCCGAAGGAATTTTTGCCACGGCAGGACCAGAGTTCGTTCCTGATCCGGGTGCAGACGCCGGTCCATTCGTCGCTGGCGTTTACGGAGGAGAAACTGGCCGAGGCGGAAAAAATTTTACAGACGCATCCTGAAATCGACCATTTCTTCTCGGCCATCGGCGGGTTCACCAGCGACACCGGGGCCGCGGACGGCGCGGTGACCGACGGGCAGGTGAACAGCGCCCTGATCTACGTGACACTGCAGCCGAAGTCGAAGCGCGGAACGGGACAATTCGCGCTGATGGATGCCCTGCGGACGGAACTCGGGAAAATTCCCGGCATGACGGCGGTCCCGCAGGACCTCGCCTCGCACGATTTCATCGCGGGTCGTGGATTCCCGGTGGAGTTGAACCTGCGCGGTCCCGACTATGGCGTGCTGGAACAAAAATCGGGGGAGATTATCGACGCCATGAACCAGACGGGCGAGTTCCGGGACATCGACACCGATTTTCGCAATGGTATGCCCGAAGTGCGGATCTACCCCGACCGCGACCTGGCTACCGCGTCGGGCGTGTCGGTTGACACCATCGCCGGGACGGTGGAGGCGGCCATCGGGGGCACGGTGCAGGGTCGGTACACGAACAAGGATCGGCGCTACGACGTGCGGCTGCGGCTGGAGGGGGGCCAGCGGGTGGGCCCGGACGATATCCTGAAGCTCGACGTGCGGACCGACTACAACGAACTAATCCCGATTTCGAGCGTGATCCGCACGGAGACGGTGAACACCTACCAGACGATCGCGCGGACGCTGCGCGAACGGTCCATCTCGATTTACGCGAACATCGCGCCGGGGGTGTCGCAATCGGCGGCGCTGGACCAGGCGGAGGCCATTGCAAAACAGGCGCTGCCCGCCGGGTACCGCGTTTTTCTGAGCGGCGGAGCCCAGACGTTCCGCGAGACGTTTTCGAGCCTTACTTTCGCGCTTTGGCTCGGCGTCATCGTCTCGTACATGGTGCTGGCGTCGCAATTCAACAGCTTCGTCCATCCTTTCGCCGTGCTGCTTTCGTTGCCGTTCAGCCTCAGCGGGGCGTTTTTTGCGCTGTGGCTGACCGGGCAGTCGCTGAACCTCTACAGTCTCATTGGGCTGGTACTGCTGATGGGGATCGTGAAGAAAAATTCGATCCTGCTGGTCGAGTTCGCGAACCAAAAACGGTTCATGGAGGGCCTGTCGCCGCGGGAAGCGATTTTGTCCGCCGGGCCGATACGGCTGCGCCCGATCCTGATGACCTCGCTGGCCACGCTGGCCGCGGCGGTCCCGCCGGCGCTGGCGTTGGGCCCGGGCGCGGAGAGCCGCATTCCGATGGCAATCACGGTGATTGGCGGCGTGCTGGTGTCGACCTTCTTCACGCTGCTGGTCGTGCCGTGCGCCTACAGCCTGCTGGTGCGGCTCGAAAGCCGGTCGCATCCGGAACAGGAGCTTTACGGCGGGCCGGTGAATCCGGTGATGAGGCCGGGGCATGAAACACCCGGAGCTCCGCAACCGGCGGCGGCAGGAAACGGGTCCCCCAGCCCGAGGTAGCACATGATGACGCTCTCCGACCTGTCGATCCGGCGTCCGGTGTTTGCCTGGATGCTGATGGGGGCGCTGATGTTTTTCGGCGCGATCTGTTTCATGCGCCTGGGCGTGAGCCAGCTTCCGGAGGCAACCCAGCCGGTGCTGACGATCGAGGCCGACTGGACCGGGGCGTCGCCCGAGGTGATGGAGACGCAGGTGGTGAACCCGATCGAGCAGGCGGTGATTTCCGTCCAGGGCCTCCAGGATATCGAAGCCAACATGCGGCAGGGAATCGCGACGATCAAACTGTCGTTCTACACGACGAAGGACATTGACGCCGCGCTGCAGGAGACGAACGCGAAGCTGCGGTCGGTGAAGTTGCCGGACGACGTGCAACCGCCGACGATCATGAAGCTCAACACCGACGACCACCCGATCATGTGGCTGGCGGTGACGTCGACGAAGCGCTCGTTCAAGGACATCCTGACCTATGTCGACCTGAACCTGCGCGACCGATTCCGGGTGATTCCCGGCGTGGGCAACCTGATCCTCGGCGGGTGGTCCGACCGGAACCTGCGCGTGTGGGTTGACAACGACAAGCTGACGGCGCTTCAACTGACCATCCTGGACGTGCGCGACACGCTGCGGATGGAAAACAACGAGACCGCGTCCGGCTACCTCGAAAACGGCCAGGAGCAGATGAACGTGCGGACGATGGGCGAGGCGATCTCGCCCCAGCAACTCGGCGATCTCCTCATCACGACGCGGGGCGGGCAGCGGATTTACCACTCGGACATCCACATCCGCGACGTGGCCACGGTGGAGGACGGGCTGTCGGACACGCGGAGCATGGCGCGAAGCGACGGGCTGGTGACGCTGGGAGTAGGCATCCAGAAGCAGCACGGCGAAAACGACGTGACCGTCGGGCAAAACGTGCGGGCCTTCGTGGACGAGATCAACCGGGAGATGCAGACGAGCGCTCCCGACATGCACGTGACGGTGAATTTCGACGGGACGCGGTTCACCTCGCAGGCCATCGGCGAGACGGAGCTGACCGTGCTGCTCTCCATCCTGGTAACGGGACTGGTCTGCTGGGCGTTCCTTGGCTCGTGGAGCTCGACCTTCAACGTGCTGCTCTCGATCCCGACCTCAGCTCTCGGGACGTTCATCGTGATGGATTTGCTCGGCTTCACGATCAACTTTTTCACGCTGCTGGGCATGTCGCTGGCCATCGGCATCGTGGTGGACGACGCGATCATGGTGCTGGAGAACATCGTGCGCCATTTCCACATGGGCAAGACGGCGCGGCAGGCTGCGCTGGACGGGGCGCGGGAAATCACCTTCGCGGCGACGGCGGCGACGGTTTCGGTCATCGCGGTGTTCATCCCGGTGGTGCTGGTGCAGGGAATGGTGGGGGTGTTCCTGTTTCAATTCGGGGCGACGATTTCGACGGCGGTGGGGCTGTCGCTGCTGGAGGCGATCACGCTGACGCCGATGCGGTGCTCGCAGTTCATGACCGCCCGGGAGGACGAATCGCGTTTCACGAATTTCGTGAACCGGATTTACGAGGAAGTGGCGCGGGCCTACCGGAAGCTGCTGGCGCTGGCGCTGCGGCATCGGTGGAAGGTGTTGGGGCTGGCGCTGCTGCTGTTCGCGGGGTCGCTCGGTTCGGTGCTGCTGCTCAACAAGGAATTTTTGCCCGTGCAGGACATCGGGGTTTTCATTATTGATTACCAGACGCCGGTGGGGTCGTCGCTGACGTTCACGAGCGCGAAGGCGGCGGAATTGGAAAACATCCTGAAAGCGGAGCCGTCCATCTCGCATTATTTTGTGAACGTCGGCGGGTTCAACGGCGGGGAGACGAACAAGGGGGTTGCGTTCGTGTCGCTCAAGGACCGGGGCCAGCGCAACGAAGGCCAGCGGCAGGTGATGGATTTCATACGGGATGAGATCACACGGAAGATTCCGAGCGATTTCACGGCGTTCCTCATCGATCCGTCGGGCAATTTCGGCGGGGCGAAGCGGGGAACGAGCCTGGAACTGAGCGTGCGCGGCGGCGATTACGGCGTGTTAAAGGAGAAGGCGGAGGAGATGACGAAACGGTTCGCGGCCAGCGGGCTGATGACGGACATCGACACCGATTTCCGCGACGGTGTGACGGAGGTCCATGTCGAGCCGGACCGCGACAAGGCGGCGGCCAGCGGCGTCAACGTACAGGACATCGCCGACACGATCAACGCGGCCATTGGCGGCGTGCGGCAGGGGAAATACACCAACGGCATCCGGCGCTACGACGTGCGGCTGCGGCTGCGGCCGGAGCAGTGGCGGACGAAGGCGGACATCGACAATCTTCTCATCCGGACGAATTACGGGGAGTTGATCCCGCTCTCGTCGGTGACGACGGTGACGGAGGAGAAGGCGCTGTTGACGATCACGCGCGAGATGCGGCAGCGGGCGATCAACCTTTACGCCAACGTGGCCACGGGAAAATCGCTCGACCAGGTGATGGCCTTCGCGCGGACGACGGCGGACGCGGTCCTGCCCCCCGGCTACACGATGACGGAGGTGGGGGCGTCCAAGGACGTGATCGACGCGGCCTACAGTTTCTTGTTCACGCTGGTGATGGCGCTGGTGATTTCGTACATGGTGCTGGCGGTGCAGTTCAACAGCTTCATCCACCCGGTCCCGGTGATGGTCGCGATTCCGTTTTCACTGACCGGCGCGCTGCTCTCGCTGCTGGTGACGCACAATTCTCTGAATCTCTACAGTCTCATTGGGATCATCGTGCTGATGGGCATCACGCTGAAAAACTCGATCCTGCTGGTCGAGTTTTTCAACAAGCAGCGGCGCGAGCACGGGCTGCCGCTGCGCGAGGCGATCCTCGCGGGCGGGCCGATCCGGCTGCGTCCGATTGTGATGACCTCGACGGCGACGATGGCCGCCTCGGTCGTGCCCGCGCTGGGAATCGGCCCCGGCGCGGAGGTGCGCGTCTCCATGGCGGTGGTGATCATCGGCGGGGTGCTCGTCTCGACCCTCTTTTCGCTGGTCGTGGTGCCGTGCCTCTATGACATCATGGCCCCCGAGGAGGACAAGTCGCGCCCCACCCGCGAGGAACTCGACGCCGCCGATGCGCGGGAGGAAGAGGAAGCGCTGGCGCATCATTTGTAGCGGCGGTCGAAGCCCGTCCTGAGCAACGTCGAAGGAACCATCGCGGATTAACGCGTTTTATGCTTCGTTCCCAAATTTCATTTGGGAACGCCTCCTGTTCCTCGCGAAATTCCATTTCGCGCCGGTCACACTACTTGTTCTCACGTCGAGATCGGCAATGAAATTGCCTCAGCAAGTGCGTTCCCAAGTGAAACTTGGGAACGAGGGGGAAATCAGCCAGCCTCTTTTGTTTAGGTTACGTCAAGTCCTTAGTGATTCGTTTACTAATCGGAAGGGCAAACAGCAATGCAAAGGATCCGACAAAAGTGCGAAAACCTATCATGGCAAGGTAATAGTGCCAGTTATGCCATGTCGGATCAGTACCACTCTTAGCTAAGCAAAAGGAGTAGTCATCTACGGCTCGGTAATAACTATACAATCCAAACAGTCTAATTACCGTTGCCGACAGACTAACGCAGCTCATTTTATGATGGTTTCAGCATTTTATTAAAAGTCAATTAAAGAGGTCAGACCTGTAGATTGACACCAAGTTGGCGAATGGATCGGCAAGAGGGGACGAGTTTCTTCTGTGCCGGTGAATCACTAGAAATAGCGGCTTGGAAAAGAAAGGTCTCAGGATCAAAATAGCGTCCGCCATGGATTCGGATAACGGTTTAACGCCGCCACAGGCAAAAGCGCAGGAGCCGGAAGCGGAAAAGCAACCGGACGGTCATTGCCCGGTCTGCGGGGCGGCGTTGATCCAGGAAAAATGCAAGGTGGTGTGCCGGAGTCCGCGCTGCACGTACCGGATTGTTTTCAACTGCTCGGAGTTTTAGACAGGATTAACAAGATTAACAGGATTGTAGATGCAGCGAGGGGTCCAGTTGCCTCGACCATCTTAACGGATGAGTTACCGTTTTGAGATAGAATGGTGACCTGAAATTTCTTCCATCCCCGCAGCGTCAACGAGCCGGTCCATTTCCACGGTTTCCCTCCGGAAAAAAATCGCGTTAATCTTGTTAATCCTGTCAAAAAAACTCCGCCCTGATGTACTTCACGTCTACTTGCCGGGCGGGTTGTTGGGAGGAGGCGGAAGCGGACCGGTGTCCGTGCCCCTGCCGGCGAGGTTGCGGGCGAGGTCGAGGGCCTCGGCGCGGCTCTGGACGACACCTTCGAGCTGGGCGGTTTGGACGGCCTCGAGAATTTTGCCGACTTCCTTGCCGGGCCGGAGACCCATGGCCAAGAGATCGTGCCCGGTGATCAGCGGGGGCGGGTTGATTTGTTCAGGTCCCATGGTTTCGATCTGGTGCTTGAGAAAGTCGTAGTGGCGCAGATCGCCGTGGGAGCTGGCGCAATCGATGCGGTGCAGTTCCAGTTCGAGGAGAAAAGTGGGCCGGCTCATCATCTTCTTGAGCGTGCTGGCGCGCATTTGGGGAACATCTTTGAACTGCATGTGGTGCTGGACGGCGTCGCGAACGGCCTGGATGGTTTTGTTGTCGTAACGGAGGCCGGTCATGATCCGCTCGGTCATGTCGGCGCCGACGCTTTCGTGTTCGTTGAAGCGGATCCGTCCATTGGCGTCGACTTTGGCCGTGGGCTTTTTGCCGACGTCGTGGAAAAGGACGGCCAAGGCAAGTTCGAGATTGGGCTGCTCGATCTTGGAGAGCATGAGGCGCTCGTGCTCATAGACGTCGCCCTCGGGATGGAACTGGGGCGGCTGCTCGACGCCGTGCAGGGCGGCGATGTCGGGGAGGATTTCCCGGAGGAGGCCGCTTTGATCGAGGAGATCGAGTCCGATTTCCGGTTTGGAAGCGGTGAAGGTCTTGTTGAGTTCGTCGCGGATGCGTTCGGCGCTGACGGAGCGGATCAAGGGGGCGGCGGCGCGGATGGCCTCCCAGGTTTTGGGCTCAATCGTGAACATCAGGCGGGTGGCGAAGCGGATGGCGCGCAGCAGGCGCAGGTGGTCCTCGGCGAAGCGGTCGGCGGGGTTGCCGATGGCGCGGATGATTTTGGCGCGCAGATCGGCCTCGCCGCCGACGTAATCGATGAGACGTTCGGCGACGGGATCGTAGAAGAGTCCGTTGATGGTGAAGTCGCGGCGCCGGGCGTCTTCCTCGGCGGTGACGAAGCGGACCGATTCGGGACGGCGCCCGTCCTTGTAGGGGCCGTCCTGGCGGAAAGTGGCAACTTCGTAGGATTGGTCGCCAACGAGGATGCGGAGGACGCCGAACGATTTGCCGGTGAGGTCGGTGACGCGGGGAAAGAGTTGCTGGACCGACTCGGGCCGGGCGCTGGTGGCGATGTCGATATCCTTGGCCTGACCGCCGAGGAGATGATCGCGGACGCAGCCGCCGGCGAAGTAGGCGGCATGCCCGGCCTGCTGCAGGCGGGCGACGATGTCCCGGGCCTCGGCATTCATCATTCGGAGAAAATGGGTTCGACCTCTTGCACGTTGGGCGGGGGCGTGTGGGTTTCGTGGCGGTAAAAGAAATAGAACGGACCGCCGGCCAGGCACCAGATGATGTTCAGCGCAAAAAAGGTGAGCGAAAAGGCGATGGCGTGGTCCGGGCCGATACCCAGCAGGACGAGGAAAGTCTTGAAGAGGGCCTCCCGAACGCCGATGCCCGAAATGCTGACCGGGAGGGCGATGAGCATGTTGACGATGGCCACAATGGCGCAGAAGGCCACGAAATCGGGCTGGAGGCCCATGGCGCGAACGACGCAGTAGGCCATGAGGGTAATGCCTATGTGGGACGGGATGGTGCCGGCAACGGCGAGAAGGTTGATGCCGATGGTGCGGGCGCTGCGTTCATAGGCGGCGAAGAGGTTGCTTCCGCGATGGACCAAGGGGAGCTTCTTGATGAGATATCGAATGCCCTCGTGCTGCAGGAGGAGGGGCCCGAGGCAGGCGGCAATCGAGCCCACAATGCCGCCAAGAACAAAAAGGAAAAAGGTGCCGGTGAGCTTGCCGGTGTCCGGATGGGAAAGGAGGAGGGGCAATCGGCAGGCGGCAAGGACCGCGCCGAAAAGGAGGAGCGCGAGAAGACCAAGGACACGGTCAAGAATCACGGTAAAGGCGACGGCCGCCTTGCGTTGGGGAACAGCGCGCGTGACGTAGAAGATTTTAAAAACGTCGCCGCCGGTGGTTCCGACTCCGACGGTGCTGAAGAATTGGCCGATCATGTTGAGTTCGAAGATGCGCCAGAAGCGCATATGCACGTCGTGAACGCGGAGGAGCATGCGCCAGCGCCACGAGACAATAATCAGGGTGGGAACAAAGCAGACCAACGCGGCGAGCAGCCACGTAACGTCCATGGTGCGGACGTTGAGCCAGACCTTGTTCCAGTCGTTGGTGCGAACGACCCAGGTAATCGCGAAGAAGGAAACCAGGGCGCGAAAAATCAGCCCGAGGCGGCGGCGTAGGAATTCCATAGATGACGGCTGGCGATGACCTGCTCTTCCGGGGTGCCGGGCGAGAGTTCCAATACAGCGATAGCGGTTTGTGGAAGCGCGGGCAAGAGCGCGGAGAAGTCGATTTCGCCGTGACCGAGGGGAAGATGGTCCTCCTGCGGGCGGCGGCAATCGTGGATATGGCAGCCCAGGAGGCGCGGCGCGCGCAGGCGCAGGGTTTCGGCGTGGGAGTGCCAGCCGAGAAATTCCTTGCGGGCGGCGTGGCCGAAATCGTGCCAATAACCGACGATGTCGGCGGGGAAGGCGTCGAGGACCAGGGGCATTTCCTCCTCGTGGGGAAATTCCTCGAAGTCTTCGCGGATTTCGAAACCGAGCTTGAGTTTGAGTTCGCCGGCCAGCGCCACGATGGGGTCGAGGCATTCCTTCACGCGGGGCCAGACCAGGGCGGCAGCTTCGCGCCGCTCCTGGACGGCATGGACCTTGAGATCGGTGTAGCGGCGGTTGAGGTAGGCGCCCCGAAGGTAGAGGGCCTCGAGTTTCCGGGTGATTTTGCGCGGCCCGGCCCAGCCGAGGTGGAGGACGACAGCGCGGGCGCCGAACTTGGCCGCTTGGCGGAGGGTTTCCTCGGTGGCCCGGCGGGCGAGGCCCCGGACTTCGGGGCGCGGGTCGGAAAATTCGTAGCAGTTGGGGTTGGGATGAAAAACGCTGGTCGGGACGGGACAGAAGTTGTGCAGGGAATTGATCTTGATGAGGTCTTGCTCCCACGCCTTGACGATGCCGGGCCAGAGAGAGAGGCGGATGCCGTGACCGAGTTCGACGGCGGAAAAGCCGAGCTGGCGGATTTCCTTGAGCATGTCGCAACCGTCCTGGTGCCGGTAGGAGTTCCAGCAGGTGGAGAGGGCCACGGGAGACATGAAGAGATTTACCCTAGCACATTCGGCATCTCTTCGTCATGCCGATCTTGGGCAATCAAGATGGGACAGGCCGCAACCGATGACCAGAAGCGGGATACATAAACAGGATGGAATTCTCGCTTCATAATGGACAGAATGAGCGTAAAGCTACCTTATCGGCGAAAGACAAACACTACCACCACCGACTTATGAACCACCACCCCTGGATCGCAGTCGTACTCATGCTGGCATCGATGGTCTGCATTGAAGCGGATCCGCCCGCAACATCGCATGACGCCAGCTTCAGCCAGGAAGGCTTGTTCAAGGCGGATGTCTCCTCGCTTAAAGACACGGAACTGGTGGCGCACCCCGATGTGCCGCTGGCCGGGAACAAGAACGTGCTCTGGTGCGGGACGCTGCAACTGGCCTGGAACGAGGCGGTGGGGCTGGTGGGCGAGAAACTCCATTTTGTGAACCAACCGTCGGTGGTCAATCTGCTCAACCGGGCCGATTTCACCAAGGCCGACCTCGACGCGGCGAGCTACGTGGCGATTGCCGATTTCGAGCACAATAACGTGGAGGATGAAATTCGCGCGGCGCTGGAGAAGACGTTCCAGGGCGCGGCGTCGCCCGAATTGATTCCGCCGAAGCCGCCAAATCCCGGGCCGTATGATTTCGTCGCCTACGCGTATCTCTACAAGGACCTGGCGTTTGCTCAACCGTTCGCGGACAACGACCCGCTGGCCTTCGGGACGACACAGGTGAAGAATTTTGGTACCGGCACAGCGCGGGACAACCTGCCGGACGGGGTGATGGACCAGGTTTCGATTTACGATTACCAGTCGGAGGACAATTTCATCATCAAGTTAAAACCGAAGGCGGAGGGTGATGAGTTGATCCTGGCGAAAGTGCCGCCCGGGGCGACTCTTAAGGGGACAATCGACTTGGTGCTCAAACGGATCTCCGTACATGAGCCCGAGGAAATCGGGCCGAGTCCGGTATTGGCGATTCCCAAACTGAATTTTGATCTGCGGCGGGATTTTCAAGAACTCGAGGGTCTTACCTTGCAGCCAAGTGCAGCCGCCCATGTCAAAAACCTGATAACATCGGAGGTAAAGCAACTGGTGCGGTTTCAACTCAATGAGAAGGGCGCGATTTTGAAATCGGAGGCGACCATAGTTATGGCGGCAACGGCCATGGCGCCGGAGTATGAGCCGAAGCGCCACATCATGATTTTCGACAAACCCTTTCTCATCCTGATGAAGCGGGCGAATTCGGACCGCCCTTATTTTGCGCTGTGGGTGGGCAACGCGTCGCTGCTCGTACCGGCGAGCGGGACGTAATGGCGATCTATGCCCGTCGCTGAATTTTTGACGAAATTACGGAATTAACGGAATTTTTAGAAAGCAGGGGAAGTTTTTTGAACAGGCACGGCAGCGTTCTTTCAGGGCGAAGCGTTACCGCCGTCCGCTAGGACCTTCTTCAGCGTCGCGTAGATCGTCTCTAGGTCATTGGGATGGACCCGGGTCCCGGCGGTCACGGTCATGAAATTGGCATCACCGCGCCACCGCGGGACCAGGTGGACATGGAGATGCTGTTCGATGCCAGCTCCCGCCGCGATGCCCAGGTTGATGCCCACGTTGAACCCGTGCGGGTGAAATGCCGCCGTTACCGCCGCCTTCATCTGCTTGAGCATGGTCATTAATTCGAGCAATTCATCGTCGCTCAGGTCCTCCAAGTCGGGGACGGCCCGATAAGGCACGATCATCAGGTGCGCCGTGTTGTACGGGTAGAGGTTCAGGACGGCAAAGCAGCTCTTGCCCCGCGCCAGGACATGGTTGGCCTGATCATCGGAGCTGCGTGCGATCTCGGCAAAGACATCGCCCCTCGCTTCCGAGGGCTGAGTCACGTAAAGATTGCGCCACGAGGCCCAGAGATGTTCCATATACCCTCCAACTAATCATGGCCACGCCAGCAAGCAATACGAAAGCAGCCGCCATCCATTTTTTGAGCGGCTCCGACGAGGACGCCGTCAAGAAGGCCGCCGCCGACTTGGCGCGCCGGTTCGCCCCCGACGACGCGATGAATTTTGAGACCATCGACGGCCGGGCCGATTCGGTTGACGACGCCATCCGCTCCATCCAGAAGGTTCGCGAAGCCATCCTCACGCTTCCTTTCTTCGGCGGGGGCAAGCTTGTCTGGTGGAAGGGGGTCAATTTCTTCGACGAAAGCGGCGTTGGCCGCCATGCCTCCGTCAAGGAGGCCCTCGAGGAATTTCTGCCCGACCTCGACAAGGTCGACGGAACATCGGTCACCCTTCTGATCAGCGCCTCCGGCGTCCACAAGGGCCGCGTCTTCGGCAAGGCGCTGCTCAAGCTGGCCCAAGCCAGGTATTTCGACCTGCCCGATCTCCGGAAAACGAGTGAGGACGAAATCATCTTCCAGATCGAGGGCCGGATGAAAGCCGCCCATCTGCGGCCCGGCCCCGGCGCGGCGGAACGCTTTTTCCAGGCGACTGGGATCGACACTGCGCTCTGGTCTCAGGAAATCGAAAAGCTCAGCCTTTTTGCAGGGGAGGCGAAGGCCGAGTTGACCCGCGATGATGTCAATCACGTTATCAGCGGCAGCCGGGAAATCCTCGTCTGGGATTTCTGTCATGCGGTCCTCTCGGGTGAGGCAAAAGCGGCCCTCGCCCAACTTTCGATCCTTCTCGCCCAGGACGAATCAGAAGTCGGCATCCTGATCCTGCTCGCGGGTCAGGTTCGCCAGGCCGCTCTCGCGGCGGTATTGCGCGATAATAAAATGCTCCGGCTGGCCAACCGCGGCTCGTTCACCTCGGCGGAAGTCAGCGCCGCGGGTGAAGCCTATCTCCCGCGAAAAAAAGACGGTGAACCGATCAGCACTTACGCCCTCGGTCAGGTGGCCCAGCGTAGTCAGCATCGGCCGGTTGCTTTTTGGTTTCATGCCCTTTCGCTCATCTTTCATGCCCAGCGGGAAATGCTTACGGGACTGGGGGACAAACGGCGCGTTCTGGAATTGGTTGTTTTTGGGATCGTTGCAGGATAGTGTCTAAGCTTGCGGACTGTTCTTCTCATCGGTAAGATTGTACATTATTGAGTGTAAAATGTTTGACCTCTGGCAGGCAAAGCAACTAGATACAAGCATGTCATTTCGCGTAACGGCACTTAAGCGTCATTGCCTCGTGCTATTCCTTCTCGGAATGGTCTTCGTTCCGGCGTGGTCGCAGAACCCAGCCCCGGATCGCCCCGTTCTCTTCGACAACCGTGATGGCATCGCGACATTCTTCGGCACCTCACCGTTTGTCACCTCTTCAACATCCAATCCCAATTACGCTGCCAATAGCCAATGGTTAAAAGTGGAGTTGCACTACAGTGTTACAACCAAACCCGATCAGCCTCCTTTCCTCCCGTCCGTCACCTTCAAGGTTTGGATCGAGGGGCGCGATTTGTACGATCCCCGGGGCAAGCCGGGCGTGGGAATTGCTGTCGCGCTGACCGGTTCGGTCACTTACATTAACGTCCCGGCAGGCAGGGACAACTACGGTGTTTTTTACGTCCATCCCAATACCCTGGCCCGCTACAGCACATCCGCCGGTTACACCGACTTCGACCGCACGTTCAATGTTCATGCGGAAGCCTATGTCGGCGACCAACTCTCCGATTACTTTGACAAGAGAAAAGAAGATGACCTCAATTGGTTTAAGCCGCTGACGGTCATTGAAGGACTCGTCTATCGCCAGAATCAGTGCGCCTTTATCGTCGATTCACCGGATCGATATCCGGCCATCAAGCTGGAAGACAAGGACTCGTCTTCCTCCTCTTCGGCTCCTTCGTTGTCGCCACCACCGGCGCCAGCGCCGACCCCGGCGCCTACCCAGTAACTTTTCGGAAATTTTATCCTTAGCCCGTAATTCTCCCATCATGGCTGCTGCTCAAAAAGTCGTAACAGTTGATCTCGGCACAAGTACGCTCAAGTTTGGTGAGTTTGGTATTGGTCGTGGCGGCACACTCACTCTGCTTCGCTACGGGATCGCCGAGCTGGGGCTTGATCCCAACAAGGAGGAAGTGAGATCCAAATTCATCACGCCCACCCTGGCCAAACTTTTCAAGGATCACGGCGTCCGCGCGGGTGAAGTCCTTCTCTCCATCTCCGGCCAAAGCGTCTTTATGCGCTTCGTGAAGCTTCCCGCCATCAACACCACCCAGGTTGAGGAGGTGGTTGCTTTCGAAGCCAAGCAAAACGTCCCCTTCCCTATTGATGAAGTGACTTGGGATTACCAGATGATGCCCAACCGCAGCGCCACGGCCGGAAGCGACGCCGAGGCAGTCATTGTGGCCATCAAGAAGGACGTTCTGGAGGCTGAGGTCGATGCGGTTGTAAAAGCCGGGATGAAAATCAAACGGGTCGACGTTGCCCCGTTCGCCCTTCTTAACGCCTTCCGCTACAGCGAACCTCAGACCGATGACTGCTCCCTTATCATCGACATGGGCGCCCGCTCGACCAACCTTGTTTTTGTCGAAAAATCGAGCTTTTGGATACGGAATATTCCCATTGCGGGGAATCAAATTTCCCAGAACATCTGCAACGATCTCCAGGAACCCTTCGTCGCTGCCGAGACCCTTAAGAAGGGGAAGGGCTTCGTCTCCCTCGGCGGCGTTTACGCCGACCCGGAAGATGCCGACGCCGCCCGCATATCGAAGATTATCCGGTCCACGATGACCAAGCTGCATATCGATATCAACCGCTCTGTCGCCTTTTATCGCACTTCCCTCAACGGCGGTCCTCCCAAACGGGTCTTTCTCACCGGAGGCAGTTCCCAGCTTCCGTATCTCGATCTCTTCATTGCGGACAAGCTCAGCCTCCCGGTGGCCTACTTCAATCCCCTGCGCAACGTCGATCTCGCTCCCTCCCTCAATCGGGAGCATCTCCAGCAGAACAACTGTTGCACCGCGGAACTCGTCGGTCTGGCGCTGCGCGCAACGGGAAGCTGCCCGGCGGAAATCAACCTCGAGGCCCCCAGCCTCGCCGCCCGTGCCGACAAACGCCGCAAGCAACCCTTTTATTTTTGCGCGCTTGCCATCTGGATCATTTTTTTCGTCTGCCTCTCTCTCTCTTTCTGGCAGCAAATCAACCTCACGAGGGCAACCACCGACAAACTCCGCAGTGAGACGGAACACCTTAAGAACAACGCGAGCTCGATCAAGCAACTGGCCGAGCAAGCCGATTCCCTCGACCGGGTCCGCAACGCCGTGGCGGCTCTCGGCCAGCAACGCAACGCCTGGCCGGAAATTCTTTCCGCCTTGAACGACAAGATTCCCCAGGGCGTCTGGATTACGGAATTGACGCCCACTTATGAGGCCCCGGCGACTTCCGGCAGTCGGGGCGCGCAGGGCGGAGGACCGGCGCCGGTTTTCTCCGCAGGCAACACACAGGTGCCGAACCAAGTCAACGTACTCATCATTAATGGTCTCTACCATTCCTATGACAAGACCATGCAGGTGGACTCGACAAGCTTGGGTGCTTTTGTCAACGCATTGGCCACGCTGCCTTATTTCAACATCAATACTGCGAAGACCAGTGAAACTCTCATTTCCTTCACCACGCACGACACCGATCCCAATTCGTTTGCCCAGAGATTTTCCATCCATCTGAAACTCAAAAATCCGATCATCGTCAGGACGGATTTCCGCACTCCATGAAAAAACTATCGCGGTTCGACATCTCGATCATCATCGCCTTCGTGATCATCGCTCTCATTGGTGGTGGAGCCGCCTATTACCTCGACGCTTACCAATTGGCCGATGCCCAGAACGATGTCCAGGCTGCCAACGACGATTTTCAACAATACTCCTCGAAGATGGTGTTTCTCCCCACCCGGGAAAATCTCAAGATTCTCCAGGGCAACATCGATCTCATCCATACGCAGCTCGATCCCATGGTGAAGGATCATCTTCAAGCTCCGGGCAACAAACTGGCTGACATCGTCACCAAGAACACCGTCGACTGGAAACGCGACCTCGACGATAACGTGGCCAAGCTCAATGCCGCCGCCAAAGCGCACAACGTCCAGGTCCCCGACAGTTATTATTACAGTTTTTCCTATTTTCTTAGCAATGCGCCCTCTGAAGAAAATACCGCGGTCCTGAGCAAGCAGCTTCTGGCCATCGAGGAGATAGTCAACATTCTCATCGGCGCGCCGGTCGACGCCATCACTTCAATCCGCCGCACCTCGGAGGGCGCGGGCGCCAAGGATAGTGAATTGCTGCCCGGCCATTCCGTCGAAATCGCGGGTGGCCTCTACACCGCCTATCCCCTTGAAATCGAGTTCGACACGACGACCAATGCTCTCCGCAAAGTCGTCAATGACCTCATGCAGTCGCCCTACGTTTTTATCATTCGCAGCATTTCGGTGCAAAACAACCACCCCACTTCGCCCCAACTCGGCGATCTCGACAAAATCGCCGGAGCTCAAGCGCAATCATCCGCTTCCGTCACGGATTCCCCCGGCGCCGTCGCCGAGACCAAATCCACGGCTGGCCCGCAATATCTCTTCGGCGGCGAAACTCTTCATGTCCGCATGCGCATCGATTTCATCGAGTGGAAGGGCCTCCCCTCCGACGCTGCCAATGCGGGGGAAACCCCCGCTCCCAATCCGGCTTCACCCACGGGCAACTGATGAAAACAAAACCAGAAACGCTCGTCCTCGCCCTGGCCCTCGGCTTCCTTGCCCTCGGTGCCGGCGCCTTGGGCTACTTGTTCCCCGATATCCAGGACCTCACCAACGTCAAATCCACCCAACCGAGCAACCCGCATAGTCTTCATCCTCTTCATGCGGCAGACCTCCAGGCCAGCTTCTCCGCGTGGACAGCGCCCGCTTCCTGGCCGGAGCCTGCCAACCAGCATCTTCTCTTCATCTCCGATCCCTATCTTTTCTATCCCGCTCGTTATCCCACCGGGGATTACATCGCCAAGCTCGACGAAAATGCGCGGTCCAACAAGGGTGTCCTTATCAGCTGGTATCGAAAGCACCATCTCGATTTCACCGCGCCAAACGTCGACGATCAGGATCCCGACGGCGACGGCTTCTCCAACATCGTCGAGTTCAAGAACGAGCAGCCGGGCCAGAGGCTCGATGCCTTCCATTGCGATGGCTCGAATTCGACCGATCCCCTCGATCCGCAGAGCCACCCAAGCTATCTTTCCCGACTTCGTCTTGAGAAATACGACAGCGTTCCCTTCCACATCGAGTTTCGCGGTTATCAGGAGATCAATGGTGTTTATCAGTTCCAGCTCTATCTCCGTGACGTACCCAGCGAGCAACAGCCCCGGCTGAAAAAAACCGGCGATCCTCTTGGTCTCGAGGGTTACATTGTCGGCGACTTCCACCTCAACAATGTCCAGGAGAAAGATGTGCACACCGGCATCGTATCTCAGGTGGATGAATCCACGCTCGACCTCCTCAAGCCCGACATTGACTACAAGATCACCCTCACCTTTCGCAAGGAAGTTGATGCGCCCGAATCGACCGCCAGTTTGGTCATGTTAATGCCATCGGAAGTCGGCAAGGAAATCAAGGTGGCTCGTGACAAAGTCTTCTCTGTTCCCTTTATCACGGACAAACAATTCCGCCTTGTAGATGTTAGCGATGCCGGCGCTGTCATTCGCGATGCTGACCCTAAAAATCCTCAAAAAATACCGATTCTTAAGTTAATTCCGTCGGAATGGGACGATGTGCCGCAATCCAAATCCCCCTAAGCTACTTTAGGAGTTGACTCCAAACGCTTTTTTACATAAAAATATTTAAATCGGAGGCCTACGAATGATATTTAACCATGCCCGCCTGTTGCTCGCGGCCTCGCTTTTGCCATTCTCTACACTCTGGCTCCCAGCCGCTGATACAACTGCAGCCACGAGCCAGGAACCTACGGCAGTGCAAGCCGCTCAGTCCGAGTTGGTCCAGCGCCAGCAGCTCCTGATGAGCGCCAGGCAGGCGATTAACGACGGCCAGCGTCTCCTTATCACAAACAAGTACGACGAAGCTGCTGACCGTTTCCAGTACGCCCTTGATGCCCTCACCAACGGTGGCATCTCCGCGTCCCTCTATAGCCGCGCCGAAGCCGGCCTCGCCGCCGCCAAGGCCGGGCAAGCCCAGGAACTGGCCAAGGATACCAAGTTTGCCCAGGCGGCCTCCCGGCTCGAGGAAGCCATCGATCTCCAGCCCAACGATCCGACTTATCCCAAGGACCTCGAAGACCTCAAAAAACAGCAGATGGCCTATGAGGCCCAGGTTCGCGATCCCGAAGGCACGGTCAACAACCCGGCCGTCACGGAAGACTTCAAGGA
This sequence comes from Methylacidiphilales bacterium, assembly GCA_021272315.1. GTDB lineage: Bacteria > Verrucomicrobiota > Verrucomicrobiia > Methylacidiphilales > UBA1321 > JABDGH01. The sequence goes on from JAJSLI010000121.1 coordinate 17,940, forward strand.
TAGAGTTGCCACCGTCCAAAAGCTCCTCTTTCAGGGGAATGACTATTTCAAGACCGGCCAATATGCCAGGGCCGAAGAGACCTACTCCAAGATACTCATTCTCGATCCATACAATAAGGCGGCCCGCGACGCGATGGACCATATGGAAAAATACCGTTATCGTGCCGATGCCGCCCGTCACGAAGAGTATGAGCAGGAAGGTTATACCGACCTCGATCTCAAGTGGGGCGAAGCCGTCTCGCCCGACATCGTCATTCCGCCCAACACGCAGGTCAAGGTTGAAACTTCCTCCAACCGCGGAGCGATCACGCGCAAGCTCCAGTCGATCATCATCGACAAGGTCAATTTCGACAAACTCGACATCGCCACGGTCATCCAATTTCTCCAGGATAAAAGCAAGGAACTTGACCCCGATCATCAAGGCATCAATTTCGTCCTACGCCTCACTTCGAACACTCCTCCTCCCGCTGATAACAGCACCACGCCCGCCGCACCGGCTGCCGCCCCGGGGGCGGCGCCTGCCGCGCCGGAAGGCACCGAGCAGAAGGAAATTCACCGCTCGGTCAGCATCACCCTCGAAAACGTCCCGCTGATCGAAGTCCTGCGCTACATCACCGAGCAGACCAATCTGCAGTACTCGGTCGAGGACTATGCCGTCTATCTCCGCCCCTCCATCGACGAGGGTGAGACACTGACTGTCCGCACTTTTCTCGCCCCCCCCAATTTCTTCACAGGCTCGTCACTTCACGTCACCACTCCCACCAGCACGGACCAGGGTGCCACGGTTTCAAGCGTGGCCACCGACGTTCAAGCGGAACTGGCCAGCCGCGGTATTCGCTTCCCCGAAGGCGCCACCGCCACCTTCCTCTCCGGTTCAAGCAAGCTCGTGGTGCGCGATACCCCCGAGCAACTCGACCTCATCGCCAATCTCATCGACCAGCTCAACCAGGAAACGCCCCAGGTCGAGATCGAAGCCAAGCTGGCCGAGTTCAATCAGGATGCCATCAAGGGCCTTACCTTCAATTATGTCGTCGGGCCCTCGTCGATCTCCGGATCAATCTCCCAAGCTCAAACCGCTTTGCGCGGTCCAGGGTACGCGACCACTGGCGGCTATCCACCGGGAGGACTTGAGGCCGATAGCATTGATTCCCTTATTCAGGCCAACGCCGCCACCAGTACCGTGTTCCCCATCACCGACGAAGTCGTTAATCCCAATGTTCCCAACACGTTGGTTGTCGGTGCCACGATCAACGATACCGGGCTGGCTGCGATCATCCAGGCCATCAACAACATGACCGGCGTTTCCCTCCTCGCCGCTCCGACGGTCACGACCCAGAACGGCCTCAAGGCCAATATCGAAATTGCCCGCGAATTTCCCTATCCCACCAGCTTCGATCAGCCCAAGTTGAGCAACACCGAGGTTGCCTACACCAGCGGTCCGGGCGCGTTTCAAGCCCTTACCCTGGCCATCCCTCCCACGCCGCGCGAATTCGTCACTCAGGACATCGGCGTGAATCTCGAGGTCAAGCCCACCACCTATCCCGATCAACGTATTGACCTCGACATCACCCACGCGGAGGTCTTCGACTTCGACGGCTTCATCAACTATGGCCAGGGCATCGTCGAACTTCCGGCGTCGACCTCCACCCCGGTGGTTCTGACCGCGGGCATCATCAACATGCCCGTTTTCAACCAACGCTCCGTCGTCACCGACCTCCAGGTCCTCGATGGTCAAACCGCCGTTATCGGCGGGCTTATCCGCGAAGATACGCAGGAAATCAACGACAAGGTCCCGGTCTTGGGCGATTTGCCCCTCGTCGGACGGCTTTTCCAGAGCAAAGTTACGGAACGGACCAAAAAGAACCTCATCATTTTCATCACCGCCCGATTGATCCGGTCCAACGGCAAGCCCGAATATATCAAGACGCTCAACGCCGAGCCGGCGGAGGAAGCGCTCCCCGAACCTGAACCGCTTGGGCCGGGTGTGGTTTTACCACCCCTTCCTCCCGGCTCCGAGGGAGGGCCCAATTCATGATTATGCCAGCATCTCAAACAGGGACTCCTTTCCTGCCATTATCCCTTTCCCTGGCCGTTCTTTTCGTGTTCGCCGGGACGGCTAGGCTCAACGCTCAGCAACCTGCTTCCGGAAGCGGCGCCGCCTCACCCACGGCCAACCCAACCCCCGGCCTTCTTACGCCTCCGCCCGATACCTCTGCGTCTTCAAGCAGCACCTCGCCCGCCGTACCTCCCCCGTCTGATACCGGCACAACGACTCCCCCGGCGCCTCCGGCTGCGGCTTCCACCTCCACGCCCATGACACGGCAGGAGATTGCCCGCATTCAACAGCAGGAAATCATCCGCCGCCAGGAGCTCATCTTCCAGGCCAACGAATCGCTCAGCGCGGCGCGCAAGGCTGAACTGGCGCAGGATTACCCCGAAGCGCGGAAAGATTATCTCTTTTGCGTTGAAGCCTATGGTTCCATCTCCCGCGCCACCGTTGTCTATTCCAAGGCTGCCGAGGGTCTTACCCGCGTCGATTTTCAACTCTATGATGCCGCCCTGGCCCGGGGCGATACCAAACAGGCCAAGCAATTGATCGACGAAGTCGTGAAGTACAACCCGAACAACCAGCTGGCCAACCAGAAATTGCTGGCCATCAATCGCGCCCTGGCCAATCCCAACGATACCTCGATCCTGGGCAACCCGGCCATCACGCCCGGCTTTGTCAGCCAGGTCAACCAGGTTCAGGAGCTATTCGCCTTGGCCGAGCAATATCGCCGGACGGGTCAATGGGACATGGAACAATCCACCCTGAAAAAAATCCTGGGCATTGATCCCTACAATATCGCCGCCACCAAGGCGCTCGAGCGGCTCCAAGCTGATAAATACGACTATGCCGAGCACGCGCGCGTCGAAAACCGCGACCAGCGCCTCCGCGAGGTGGAGGAAAAATGGTTTGTGCCCATCAACAACAACGAAGCCGGCCAGAATTCTCAGGAAGGCCAGCCCGTTCTTGAGCGCGCGACCACCTTCAACCTCGACCAGAAGCTCAAGAGCATCAATCTCTCGCTCGATTTTACCAATGCCACCATCGAGGAGGCCACCAACTTCCTGACCGTCAAAAGCAAGGATCTCGATCCCGATCATAAGGGCGTCAACTTCATCATCGATCCCGACGCTTCCACTTCGGCCAAGCCGATCACCCTGACGCTCACCAACGTACCCATGGGCGAAGCGCTCCGCTATATTTGTCAGCTTGCCGGTGTCAAATTCAAGGTCCAGGACTACGCGATCTCCATTGTTTCGTTCTCGAAAAATACCGATGAACTTATCAGCCGCACCTTCATCGTACCGCCCAACTTCGTCGCGCCGCCTCAGGAAGCGGCTGACACGAGTAGTGCCTTCGGCGCTGGCGGGGGCAGCCGTCCGCTACCCACCCCTACCGCTACGCCGGCAACGGGGGCTGCGGCCAACGAGGACCCCGTCCTGACCGCCCTTAAGGCCAAGGGCTTGAGTTTTCCTCCGGGTGCCAGCGCTGTTTACACTCCCACCACCGGGCAATTGACCGTGGTCGACACCGCCGACCAGATGGAATTGCTCGAAGAGTTGGTCAATGCCGGTCAAGCCCCCACCCTGATGGTTCGCGTGGCCACCAAGTTTGTCGAAATCAACCAGACCGATCTCAACGATCTCACCGTCAATATCTCAGCCAATACCGCAGTCAATCAAATATTTCACCATATTAAGGTTGGGACTCAATTCAACACGGCCCTGCCCGGCGCCTTGAATATTTCCCCGGACAGCATTGATGCCCTGATTACTCCGACGGCCACGACGTTCAACCAACTCACGGTCCACGGATTTGTCGGACCCTCCACTTTCGAGATGCTCATCACTGCTCTCGCCCAAAAGCGGAGTTTCGATCTTCTCACCGAGCCCGCCGTGCTGACCAAGAGCGGCGAAACGGGCACGATGACGGCTGTTCGTATTTTCCCCTATCCCACCGCCTTCGATCCTCCGCAGTTGGTCCAGCCCACCACCACCTCTTCCACCTCGATCACCGTCGTCGCGTTTGCTCCGCCCACGATCATTCCCACGACTCCGACTGAATTCAAGCGCCGTAACATTGGAGAAACACTTACCGTCAAGCCCCAGATCGTTGCCGATAACAAGACCATCGACCTGTCCCTTGTCCCTGAAGTCACGGATTTCGAGGGATTCATCAACTATGGCAGCGCGATTTATGTCGCGAATCCCACGGATGAAGATGGGGATCTTTTCCCCGGCACAACCGCCTTCTCGCTCCTCACGCCTAACATTCTCCAACAGCCCGTCTTCAACGTCCGGCACATCAGCACCAAGGTGCTGATCCAGGACGGCGCGACCGTTGTCCTTGGCGGCTTGATCCGTGACGACGTCGAAACTGTCAATGACCGCGTCCCCTTCCTGGGCGACCTGCCGTTTATCGGGAGGCTTTTCCAGTCCAAGGCGGTACAGGATACCAAGAAAGACCTTCTCATCTTTGTCACGGCCAACATCTACCAAAACGACGGCGAACTCCTTAATCCGCCGGTAGAGGCCAACGCCGCGGATGTCCTCACGGGTCACACTATCGTAGCCCCCGTCGCCACACCTTAGCTTTTTCGAAAATACTGTAGCCGCTACGAGACCATCGTCGTTTGAGGCCCAGAGGGCCGAAAAGAGATTAGCCGGTGGCGCCAGCCACCGGTTTGGCCCGCAAGGTCAACCGCCCCGGATGGGGCGGCGGATAAATTTGCCTCTCAGAGATTCCGTCGCCCCTCCAGGGCGGGTTCTTTTGTTACGCTTTACCGGTGGTTGGCACCACCGGCTAATTTCCGTTGGCCCACCGGGCCAAAAGGCAGAAGGGCGGCTACGATATTTTTGAAAGCGCTATAGGGTCATCCTTCAACTTCATTTTGACTTTCAACCGGGTTGCGTAATGCTTATCAGCGTATGGACATCATCGCCGCTGGCGGTCTACGAGGGGAGGAGATTTTTTTTCTACTCGTTACCGTTGCCGTTGCGGCAGGCGTGTCACTGACGATCTTTGCCGCCTGCTACCTTTGGTTTCGGCGGCAGCAGAGCCAACTTCAGAAAAAAAAGTTCAATGACCTGGTTGGGAATGAACATAATCCCGACTGCTTCTTTCTTACCGGACGCGATGCCGCTCTTCACGGCGAACTCGTCGCCCAGTTCAAAGTCAACCGCGGCAAACAGGTTGTTTCCCTTTTGGAATCGGACGGCAAACGCTTCCTCCATGTCGAGGGCAAGCTGTCCGCTCCCGAGCGGGCCAAGATGGTCCGCTACCTCAAGTCCGAAGGTTTTATGAGTTAGAGCCTTCGGTTGAGAGAAATGTTTCCAAGGACTCAATACTTCGCAGCCGCGCGGAGGTCTGAGCGGTAGGGCCGTACGTCGATCCAAGTCATGCCGGCGGCCTGGGCGGCGAGAAATCCAGGTTCGGCGTCCTCGAAGACGAGACAGTGCTTCGGATCGACCGCAAGCAACTTGGCCGCGCGCAGGAAAAGTTCCGGGCTTGGTTTGCCCTGGGCGACCTGGTCGGAACCGATGACGAACTTCACGATTTCGCCGGGACCATAGTCGATGCCGAGGTGACGGAGAGTCTGGCAGACGATTTCAGTTTGGCCGCCCGAGGCAACGGCAACTTTCGCCTTGGACCCGAGGTGGCGCAGGACATCGATGACTTCCCGGACCGGCCCGATCCGGGGGAGCATTTCCAGGAAGAGCATCTCCTTGTCGTGGGCGGTTTGTTCGGGCGGAAGGTGGTAACCGAAGTCGTGGTTAAGCCGTTCGACAATCTGGCGCGCGGGCATTCCGCCAAAGCGGTAAAATATTTCCTCGGTGAAGTCGGAGGGGCGTCCGAGTTTTTCGAGCAGCGATTTGCTCCAGGCCAGGTAGTGCAGGGGCATGCTGTCGGCAAGGGTGCCGTCGCAGTCGAAGATGAAGCCGTCGCAGGCGGCGCGATCCACGACGGAAATGAGGGATGGGGCAGAGTTGGGTGACGCGATCATGAATTTTAAAATTGAGGCAATGCGATTCTAACTCCGCCACGCTCGGCTGCCACCGTTATTAAAGGATAAGCTCTTAAGTCACGGATGATGGAATTGGGGGCCGATGATGGCGAAGATGAAACGACCAAGAAAATAAATTTCGAATATGGCGGCGCGGCGGTCCTCATTTTCAATCTGGCTTGGATCGGCGTCCATGTCGGATTCGCTGATGCCGTGATCGAGGGCGACGAGGAGGCGGCGGTCATTGATCATGGCGAGAAATTCGTCGCGCTCGGCGGAACTGATCTCAATAATCCAGGGATCGCGATCCTTGGCGGCTTTAAATTCGCGGACCCAATTTTCGGCGAGAGCGAGGCGTTCGGAGCGCAGATCCATGCGCGTGTCGGCGAGGATCTCCTCGGCGGACTGAAGTTCGCGCGGCTCGGGCCCGGTGTCGGGTGGCATCATTGTGCCGGGCGGCAGGCTGCCCTTGCCGAGCCAGTAGTCGCGCTGTGTGGGAGGGAGCTGCGCAACGTCTTGCCGGTAATGGACGGCGAGTTGCGCCAAGACGTTGACGATGAAATAGGCCTCGGGCTCGGTAAAGCTGAGTCGCCAGCGGTCGGATTCGAGGGCCTTGCAGATCATTGCTGCTCCATGGTCGTATTTAAACCGAATCCGCGCAAGCGGTGGACGAGAAGTTCCGATTTCTCGCGCGTTTCCTGGGCGACGACGCTTTTGCCTTTATGGTGGACTTCCCACATATGCCGCGTGGCGTCCTGCTCATTCATTTTCAGGACGGTCTTGAAGACGTAGACCACATATTCCATGAGATTGACGGGATCGTTCCAGACGATGACGGTCCAACCGCGCTCAAAGGCCTCCTTGAGTCTTTCGTCGACGTCGATGTCCGGGCTGGTCTCCGTGCCCGGCTGGGCCGCGAGAACGACTTGCGTGCGGCGGTCCCGCAATGGCGGGATCGCCACGGCATCGTCAGTACCGCGGGGTGTTGGGATCAATATCTTCGCTCCAGGCATCGATTCCACCTGCTACATTTTTGATTTTTCGGAATCCGGCGTCGTGAAGCAATTTCCACGCCTTGGCGCTGCGGGCTCCGTCTTTACAATAAAGCCAGATTTCGCGGGCGCTATCGAGTTCGTGCATCCGCTGGCTGAATTCGGCCAGGGAAATGAGGCGCGAACCGGGAATCTGAGCGATTTTGGCCTCGAAGGGTTCGCGAATGTCAAGAAGGTCGATTTCAGAGGGTATTTTGCCAGCATCGAGCGCCGCTTTGACCTCTTCAACGTCGATCTCATCGAGGTGAACGGCCTTTTTCTGCGCCGGGGCGACGCCACAGAAGAATTCGTAGTCGATGAGTTCCTTGATCGTGGCCTTGGGACCGCAGAGCGGGCATGCGGGGTCCTTGCGAAGCCTCATCTCGCGGAACTTCATCTTCAGCGCGTCAAAAAGAAGCAGCCGTCCGATAAGCGGATCGCCTTGGCCGATGATGAGCTTGACCGCTTCGGTCGCCTGGATGGTGCCGATAACGCCGGGCAATACGCCCAGGACGCCGCCTTCAGCGCAGCTCGGGACGGTGCCCGGCTCGGGGGGCTCGGGATGAAGGCAGCGGTAACAGGGACCGCGCGAGGCCCAGAAAACGGTGGCTTGGCCCTCGAAACGGAAGATGGAGCCGTAAACGTTCGGCTTGTCCAGCAGCGCGCAGGCGTCGTTGACCAGATAGCGGGTGGGGAAGTTATCGGTGCCGTCGATGACGATGTCGTAATCGCGCAGGAGGTCGAGCGCGTTGTCGGAGCGTAGCGAGGTGTCGTAGGTCTTGATGTCGATGACGGGATTGATCTCCTGCATCATCTCGACCGCCGACCGGGTCTTGAGCTTTCCGACGTTGCCGGTTTTGTGAATAATCTGACGGTGGAGGTTGGAGAGATCGACGGTGTCGAAATCGACCACGCCGATGTGGCCGACGCCGGCTGCGGCGAGATAGGCCAGGATGGGCGCGCCGAGGCCGCCCGTGCCGACGACGATGACGCGGGCCGCCTTGAGCTTCTGCTGACCTTCCAGCGTCACCTCCGGCATGATGAGATGGCGCCCGTAACGGCGGATCTCGTCATTGGTGAAGGACATGCCCGGGAAGGCCTTGGCGATGCGGGGGATGAAACTCATAAAGTGAAGCCTGTTAATTTATCGCGGTTTGGCCTTGGATAAATAAAAATCGGCTAAACACTAGAATACAGGGATATGTCGCAACGCAAGGTCGAGTTTATTTGGGTCAACACGCCGCAGGCGCTCGACTTTTTTGTCACGAGCCTGCGCGGTTACTTTCCTCTTGCTCTCGATACTGAGGCCGACAGCCTGCACCACTACCGCGAGAGTGTCTGCCTCATCCAGGTGACGCATGCGGAGCAGCATTTCCTCATTGACCCGCTTCACCCTTTTTCGCTCGACGAACTCTGGCCGCCGACCAGCCGCCACACTTGGATCCTGCACGGGGCCGACTTCGACCTGCGGATGCTGCGCCGGGCGGGCGCGCCGGAGCCGCAGGCGGTCTTCGACACGATGCTGGCGGCGCAGCTCGTCGGGCTGCGGGCCTTCGGTTACGGGGCGCTGGTGGAGCAGTTTTGCGGGATCACGCTCGACAAAAAGAGCCAGAAAGCCGACTGGTCGCAGCGGCCCCTATCGCCGGCGATGATCGACTACGCGGTGCAGGACACCCAGTACCTGGAGCCGATTGCGGAAGCGCTCGGACGCCAACTCGACGACAAGAGGCGGCGCGAGTGGCACGAGCAATCCTGCGCACGAGTGGTTGCGTCAAGCCGGATCGCACGCGAGGATGATCCCGAGAATGCCTGGCGGATCAGCGGCTCGTCGCTGCTCTCACCACCGGCGCAGGCGATCGTAAAGGAACTGTGGCACTGGCGCGAGAAGGAGGCCGAGACGGTCGATTTGCCGGTGTTCAAGGTGCTGCACAACGAACTGCTCCTCGATCTGGCCGTTTGGTGTGCGGAAAATCCACGCGTGCCGCCGATGGGCGCTCCCTGCTGGCCGAGGCGCAGTTCGCCGCCGCGCTCGGAACGGCTGGTCGAGGCGATTGAGCGGGGACGCGCCGCACCGCCGATTCCGCGCCCGCCGCGTCCTGAACGCCCGCCGCGCGACATTGCCGCCGAGCAGCGGATGGAGAAGCTTCGGGCCCATCGAGACAAAGTGGCCGTCGAACTGGGGCTCGATCCGACGGTGATCGCGGCGAAATCGGTGCTTCAGGATGTCGCGCGAAAACCGGAAACGGCGGCAGAGACGCTCATTGCGGATAGCCGCTGGTGCCCGTGGCAGTGGGAATTGATCAAGCCTGCCCTGAACGGGTAACCAGTCTTACTTTTTCCGCGAGGTCGCGTTGCCGGCAAACTTACGGAGCTTGCCGCGCAAGGGGAAGCCGACCATGCGCCAGACCGGGTTAGGCAGTTTTTCGAGGTCGGCGCCCACTTTCGCGCGGCGGTCAAACACCTGAGCGCGGCCCTCGTAACGTACCCGACTTTTTAACGAAATCATCCGGCTACTCATAAACGACACCTTTAATTAAGCGCAACGCCAACGCGTTGCAAATGAGATCGTTTCGACTATAACCCATTGTCGCTGTAAAAATTACAGCAACTCGCTTGGTGGTATGGAATTGGGCAGGCGCTTGCCTAAAATCTCTGCCTGCGAAATTACTCGCCGCGCATCAGCGTCAAAACGGTATCCGTGGCAGTTTGGACACGTTACCGCGTTTCGCACCACGATAGATTCACATCCCTCGCAGACCTTATAGAGTCCGGGTTGCCGGGCGATTTGCGCCGCTCGTTCCGCGCGCGCCGCCAGAGATTCGTTGTCCGTCATGGTTGTGCCGATTTAGCCGCTCAATCGGTCGCTTTGTCGAGGAATCTGTGCGGCATTTTATCAATGCCCGTAAATGCTGAACGTGAAATCGTCGGTGAAGCTGTCGGTGCCCAGTTCCTTGAGGAGCGCCGGGCTGAATGGTGGAAGGGGGGCCGCTTCGGTGATCGAATTCCGGCTGATCGAAAGCAGCAACTCCATGGTGCCGCTGCCACCGTCGAGCACCTTCGTGGTCACTGTTCCATCCGCAAAGACCGTGTATTGGATGCGTACACTGCCGACCGGCAGCACTTGGAGTTGATTATCAACTTTCGGGTACCAGCGCGAACCCACTGCGCGGTAGACAATGGCCTTGTATTTGCCCAACTCCGTCGCCATCGCATCGGGCGAAGCGTTGCCTGTGAGCCCCACCCGGCCCTGCACATCGGCCGGTACCTGCTGCATCAGCGGGGGAGGCACCGCCGTCTGGCTCGCGGTTTGCGCTGTTTGCGGCGACAGGGTCGGCGCGTTGATGGCGGGGAGCTCCGGCAAGCCATTTGGATCATACTGCACCGGTTTGGGTTGCGGCGGTGCCTTGGACGGGGTGGGTGGCGGCTTCTGCGCGGTCGACGGGTTCGGTGTGGGCGGGTTTTGCTGGGGCTTGACCTGCTGCGGCTTCGGTTGCGGCGGATTCGGCTGCGGTTTTTGTTGCTGTTCCCGCTTGGGCGTCGGCGGCGCCGTGGCGGGTTGCGGCTTTTGCGTCGAAGGGCTGTTCGGGGATTGTTCGAGACTGTCCGCATGCACGTTCTTGCTTGTGACATCGGGCATGATCGAGTTGGGATTGCGTGAGGTCTGGCTGCGCGAAGTCAGGTTCGTGTTGTTGTCCGATATGATCGGGACGTTCTTGGGTTGCACGTTCTGCTGGGGCTGCGTCGGCATAAACTGGGCTTTGGGCGGCTGGGCCGGAGGTGGTGGCAGCAGGGTAAGGCTCACCTCGGGGTTTTGCGGAGTCACCAGATTCAGCTTGGCGGGCGGCAAGTAGATCGACACCAGCAGGATGCCCAGCACGAGAAGGGCGTGGACGAGAAGCGAGGCCAGGACAAAAATCAAGACCCACGTCGTGGTCGTCTGGTCCGGGTCCCGGTAGGGCATCTGTGTGGCATGCGGCATCATGCGCACTATAGCAAAACATCGTGAAAAAACCGGAAATCCTTTTGCTCTTGGCGCATTACCGTTTATTAACTTTGGAGATGTCATTCTTCTGGGACGGTCTGGCCATCTTCGCCTACTTCACGCTGGTTATCGGCGTCGGTCTCTCCTCCGTGAGGCGCCGGGGCCAGAATATGCGCGAGTTCAGCGTCGGCAGCCGCCAGCTCCCCTGGGGCGCCGTTCTGGCCTCCATTATTGCGGCGGAATTGAGCGCGGGCACCTTTCTGGGTACGCCCGGCGAGGGCTACCACGGGCGCAACTTCGCCTACGCCCAACTGGCCATCGGCACCGTCATAGCCCGCGTCATCGTCGCCTACCTCTTCATTCGCCCCTTCTACGACGGCAACGTCGTTTCTATCTATGAATTTCTCCGCCACCGTTTCGGCGACGCTACCCGCGACGCCGCTTCCGCCGTGTTCCTGCTCACGCGGCTGCTGGCCAGCGGCGCGCGGCTCTACGTTGCCGCCGTCATCCTCGTCCTCGGCTATGAAATGATCCACGGCGCCGCCGCAACCAACGCCGAAACCATCACGATTTACGCCGGGGCCGTCCTGCTCATTACCATTCTCACCACGGCTTATACCGCGGCGGGCGGCATCCGCGCCGTCGTCTGGACCGATGTCATCCAAGCCACCGTGATGGGTGGTGCGCTCCTTTATGCGCTTATCTCGCTTTGGTTCAGCGTCGGCGGATGGGCGGGCGCGAAAGGTTTTCTCAACGGCCCCGACGATCTCAGGTTTTACCAAGACGGGATCGACCACAGCAAGGGTGTCCTTGACAACATCAGCGGCATCCTCGGCAGCGAATACACCATCTGGGCGGCGTTGCTTGGCTCGGTCTTCACCACCATGGCCACCCACGGCACAGATCAGGACATGGTGCAGCGCATGCTGACGGCCAAGAATTTTCACAAGAGCCGGCTGGCGCTGGTCCTTTCTGGTCTGGTTGATCTCCCGTTCAGCTTCGCCTTCCTCTTCGTCGGCATCCTGATCTACGTCTTTTACCAGCAACATCCTGACCCCGCGCTGCCAACCAAGAACCCCGAAATCTTTTCCTACTACATCCTCCACCAGCTTCCGCCCGGCGCGCGCGGTCTTCTCGTCGCGGGCGTGCTGGCCACCGCCATGGGTTCGCTCAGCACGGCCCTCAACGCCCTGGCCACCAGCTTCACCCAGGATTTTTGGGTGCCCCGCTGGGGGAGGGGGGCCGATTCCCGCCGTGTCGTCAGCGCCGTCCGCTGGAGCACTGTCGTCTTTGCGCTGCTCCTGGCCATCGTCGCGACCGTCACCGCCGCGGTGGTCGTCTACTCGCCCCACGCCCGTATTATTCCCATCGTCCTCGGCATCTTTGGCTACACCTATGGTTCGCTGCTCGGCATCTTCCTCCTCGGCCTGACCACGAAGGACCGCGGTACTGAGCGCGGCAATCTCATCGCCATGCTCGCGGGCTTCCTGGCGGTGGCCGTCTGGTCCGGACTGCCGTGGGACCTCGTCAATGCCGTGCGCGGCAAAAGCGACGACATCGGAAGCGACATCATCTGGTTCGCGCAGCATGGCCTGCTCCAGTTCAGTGAGGGCTACGTCCACGCGCCCGCTTGGCTCGTTCAGATCGAGTTTCCCTGGCGCATCATGTTCGGCACCCTGACGACTTACGCCGTGGCGTGGTGTTTTCGGCGCAGTTCCGCAGGCGATGCGTAGAGTACGGCGTGAAGTTGCATGACGATTTTTCGGCTTATCGTCGCGAATCATCGCGAAGGGTGACGTCCCTTCGCCAAGCGGCCCAATGCGCAGGCAAGGAAAGGCTTACGCCGCAGACACGCCGATGACGCGCAGCGTGGAAGGCGGCGGCCAGGGCTCGGGGCGCGGCAGGTCGCGATTCTCGGGCAGTGTTTCCCAGCGCAGTTTATAGGTCTTGCCGTCGGCAGCCTGGCCGGTATCACTGAGCCATTTCACCCGCATTCCTGGAAAGGTCGATTCGACTTTGCTGAATTGCCACCAGACCTTATTTTGACTGGATGTCGGCATGCGACCCACGAGCTTCATCGTTTGTGGATCGATTTCCCAGAAGTCATTTCCCAGTTCTTTATCCACGATTTGGATACACATTTTGTCGCCGCGTAATTCGACGGGTGCAACGCCGATAGGGGGAGCGAACGTGCCGCCGCCGCTAAATTCATACCGTACATTCCAATCCGAGGCGAGGTGCAGTTGCCACGCGCCGTTTTCATAGCGGGCAAGGTAGAGTTGGGTTTTCCCATTGGCATCGTATTTGGTGTAGGAGATAATGGGTTGCTTGTTCGCGTCGAAACCGATTTGTCCCATCGTATTGAGAATGCCGCCATTGACCGGAATCGGATCAACGACGACGCCCTGGGTCGTGCCGGTGATGGGCAGCGTCAGCGGCTGGCCGTCAACCGTTTCCCAGTGGACCATGTCCTTGCTGCGCATGTAGCTCAGGTCATGACAGGTGGACGCGTCCGGGGTATTGCGCCAGACCCAACTGACATGGTAGTAGCCGTCCGGGCCCGTTTTCGGGCCCTGCATGTAGGCGTTCATGTGCTGGCCGCTGCCGCTGTCATCCTTGCCTTCCATCAGGGGCACGTCGATGAGGCGGCTCCACGTTTGGGATGTGGGATTGTAAATATTGAAATAATTGTTCCCGTTGCCGCTGCTGCCGTCGCGGTAGGAGAAAAGCAAATCGCCCGAGGGTCCGTTAAAAAACCGGGGATAGGTGACGCTGTTTTCATTCTGGCCGGTCATACTGGGAACCGCTGTGACGCTGTCGATGTCGAGAGGTTTGCTCCCGCGAAAATAGACCAGCGGCACGGCGTGCATGTTGCCGGAGACATGGAGACAGCCCGTAGGGTCGAACGCCATGACAATGTAGTTGTGGGTGTCCCATCCGATGGTGGTTGGCAGTTTTTTGAATGCCCATGTTTTGTCGCCCAGTGTTCGCAGGGCGAGGGTCATTTGCCGTTGATCGTCGTAATAGGCGACGAATTGTTGATTGTCTTTTGTGAGGAGGACAAAGTTGACCGGATGCCCCGCCCATACGGGTGCGATATCAACAACGTCCGCATCGCCTGATGGAGCGTCGGCACGGCTGTACCTGGGGAGAATGAAATAACTGACGCCCAGAATTGAAAGAGAACCGAGAAATTTTCGACGGGAAACGAGGTTGGTTTGATTTTTTTTCATAAGGCTTTGATCCAGGTCATGGCAGGAGATGCAACACGTTGCCCTTTTAAAATTGCGCGGCGGGTGCCAAAAAAGTCATCGGGTTAATGCGTGATGTTTTGAGGGCGGATTTATTTTTAATTGTTAGCTAATCATTCAAAAAATCAGTTGAACCTGCATTTCAAGCAATTCAACTTGGCAACTCGGGCACAACTAGTCCTAAACTCGAAATATGGCAATTACAGTGCTATTCAAACAGTTGACTTGAACTGCGAAAGATCCCGGGGGCGTTGATCACTATTTCCCAAAGCTGGGCTGCCGAGTATCGGCCTTGAAGTCTCCCTGTTCAATCGTGCCAAATAGCACGAAAAAAAAGGCAGGTCATTTAGCCGATTCACTCCCCTCGCGCGGCGCGACCGAGCAAATTCTTCACCGCATCGATGGGCGGAACGCCCTCGTAGAGTACGGCATGGAGCTGCGTCACGATCGGCTTCGAGTCGGCGGGAATCGCCTGGTTGAGATAGACCGCCCGCGTCGTCGGGAGTCCCTCGCAGACGCCTCCCAGTTTCGGCAAAATCTCCTCCGGGGAAAATCCCTGCGCCAGCAGCGTCCCGAAGCGGAAATTGCGGCTCTGGTCACTCGTCGCCGTCAGCATCAGGTCGCCGAGGCCGCTCAGCCCCGCAAAGGTTTCGGCCCGCGCACCCGCCTGCACGCCAATTCGTGTCATCTCCGCCAGGCAGCGCGTAATCAGCCCGGCCATCGAGTTCTGCCCCAGCTTCAGCCCGTGGCAGGTCCCCGCCGCGATGGCGTAGATGTTCTTCAGTGCGCCGCCCAGCTCGACGCCGATCAGGTCCGACGAGCGGTAGGTGCGGAAACTCGGTTGGTGCAGGATGGCCTGGAACTCCCTCGTCAGTTCGTCGGTCTGCGCCGCGATCGTGCATGTCGCCGGAAGCCCTGCCACGATTTCCGCCGCGAACGTCGGCCCCGACAGCGCCCCCACGCGCGTTTCGTTCCACGTTTCCGTCACGATCTGGCTCACCCGGTCGCCGGTTGTAATTTCAAGCCCCTTGCAGAGGCTTAGCACCGGGACGCCCGGCGGGGGCAGGTGCGTCAGCGTTTCGCGGATATGCTGCACCGGCAGCGCCAGCAGCACGTAGTCGGGCCGGGGACCGGGCCAAGTCGTATCGGAGTGGGCCAGAAACGCCACCTCGTGCTGCAACCGTCCGGCCACCTGGCCGACTGCACGTCCCCAGGCCCCGTGTCCAATAATCGTGATCTTCATGCGGCATCCTTCTTTTTCGACAAATTGATCTTCGATTCCGTCCCGGCCAGCAACCTCTCGATATTGGAGCGATGTCGCCACGCCGCAAGCCCTCCGGCGAAAACGGTGAAACCAAAATAGACCCACTGGTGTGGGTAAAACCATGCCGCCGCCAGCGGCAGCGAGGCCGCGGCCAGCAGCGATCCGACAGAAACCGTCCGCGTGACCAGTACCCCGACAATCCAGGTCAACAAAGAGACCATCATCACCCAGGGAAGGATCGCGCCCAGCACGCCCGCCGATGTCGCGATACCCTTGCCTCCCTTGAACCCGAGCCACGGCGTGTAGTTGTGGCCCAGGATTGCGGCCACCCCGCCCAGCACCAGCAGGAGCGCCACCGGCCACGAATTCTCGTCGGGAAAGCAGAAAACGCGCACCAAGCAGAGCGGAAGGAAACTTTTCAGGAAATCGCACGCGAACGCCGCGAAGCCCCAGTTGCGCCCCAGCACCCGGCCCGTGTTCGTCGCGCCGATGTTGCCGCTGCCGTGCTGTCGGATGTCGATGCCGCGGGCGCAGCCCATCAGGTACCCGGCGGGAATCGACCCCGCCAGATAGAAAACCACCAGCCACAGCCACTGGACAGCGCTTGGTACCATGCCGCCTTCAATACGATGCCGCGCCGGGGCGGCAAGAAGATTCCGCCAGATGATGCAAAACATTACCTGAAAGCCTTGTTCCTTTTCGGCACTCTTGGGCGGCTTTGAACTCCTGCTTGTGGACTTTACGGGCGACGTTGGTACGCCATTCTCAAAACCGATGAAAGTTGCCGTTCACTGGTTCCGTTGCGATTTGCGCCTCAGCGACAACACCGCCCTGCATGCCGCCGTCACCGCCTCGGATGCCGTCGTCCCCGTTTTTATTTTCGACCCAAAAATTCTTACCGCACCCGATGTCAGCCCCGGCCAGGTCGCCTTCATGATCGAGTGCCTCCGTTCACTTGAGAAAAATATCGCGACAGCCGGAGGCAGGCTCATCTTTCGCCACGGCCCGGTTCTCGAAGAAATGCGCACTGTCCTGCGCGAAGCGGGCGCGAAGGTGCTCTATTACAACCGCGATTACGAGCCCTACGCCCGTGCGCGCGACATCGCGGTGGAAAAGCTCGCCAGGTCGCTCGGAGTTGAGGTTCACAGTTACAAGGACAACGTCATCCATGAGCCACACGAAGTCCTCAAGGCTGACGGCAGCCCCTATGGCGTCTTCACGCCCTATAGCCGCGTCTGGCGCTCCATGGCCAAACCCGCGGTTGCGCCAGCCGTCAAATTCTCACACCCGACGGGTTTAAAATGGCCGCCGAGTCTGCCGCTTCCCTCGGCCAGGGAACTTGGGTTCAGCGTTGATGTCACCCTGCCGCCCGCCGGTGAACGGGCCGCTCGTGACCGGCTTGGGGAATTTGCCTCAGTCGATCTTCTTCAATACGCCAAAAACCGTGATTTTCCCGCGCGTGACGCTACCTCCCGCCTTTCTCCTCACCTTCGCCTGGGGACTCTCTCTCCGCGCACCGTATTTAAGGCAGCTGAAAAAGCGGGCCTTCATCATCCTGATGCGCTGGCCTCGACCGACAGCCTGGTCAGCGAACTCATCTGGCGCGATTTTTACCGCCAGATTCTCTGGCATTTCCCCCATGTCGCCGGTGCCTGCTTTCGTCCGCAGTACGACGCGCTCGCATGGGAGAACGACGAAAGACTTTTTGCTGCGTGGTGTGCAGGCCGCACCGGTTATCCGTTAGTGGACGCCGGCATGCGTCAGCTCAACACCACCGGCTGGATGCACAACCGCGTTCGCATGGTTGTTGCCATGTTCCTGACCAAGGATCTGCTCATTTCCTGGCAATGGGGCGAACGCTACTTCATGCAGAAACTCCTCGATGCCGACCTCGCCTCCAATAACGGCGGCTGGCAATGGAGCGCCGGTACCGGCACCGATGCCCAGCCTTGGTTTCGCATCTTCAATCCCTCCTCGCAGGCCCAGAAATTCGATCCTGAAGGCCTCTACATCCACCGCTACGTTCCGGAAGCGGATACGCTCGCTTATCCCGCGCCTATCGTCGATCATTCCCGTCAGCGTCTCAAGACCCTGGCCCTTTTCCGCAATAGAACATGAGCGATCCCAGCCCCCATATTCCCGCTCCGATCCAACCGGCCAAACTGCGTATCTGCTGGCTCCGGGTCTGGGTCTACCTGCTCGCCATTTTCGCTATTGGGGCAATGTGGTCTGCCGCGGGCTTCTATACTCTCTGGCATCATCCGATCCGCGTCATCAACAAGGCCCTGGCCCAGCTCCCGTACCCCCACGTCATCGGCAAGACGACCTGGATTGCTCCCCGCGTCCTTGAAATCCACGATCTCAGGCTCGGCGATTTTTTTTACGCCGACAAGGTTGTTTTGACCTTCAGCATCCCCGGACTCATCCGGCACCATGTGAAGAAAATCGAATTGTTCGGTCCGCAGCTTTACACCAAGGCCCTCTACGCCATGCTTGAAAAACACGCCAAGAGCAAGGGCCGCGGCCTCGACTGGACCCTCGACCGGATCGAGATCAACCGCGGCACCCTCATGATTAACCATATCACCGAGGATACCCCCGTCACTCTCCGGCTCGGCGTCCGCAGCCCTGTCATCCTCAACGATGTCATGCTCAACAAGCCCAATGCGAGCGCCTCAATGAACAAGGAACAGGTCATCGATCTCCAAAACGTCGTCATCGTTTCCCCCTTCGACGCCCTTGTGCCCGTCTTGGGCTTTCCGTTGACCCGGGTCCGTTTTACCTACAATGAGCTTTGGCACCATCAAATCCGCGAAATCGACTTCATCCGTCCGATTATGTTTCTCGGCCAGGATCTCTTCTGGTTCGCCGGGGAATTCAAGAAGGGCCGTTCTGCTCTCCCCATGGAGGGTGTTACGGCCCCCTGGCGGGTCGGCCACATGGAAGTCCAGTACGGCCAGCTCGCCGTCAACGTCTTTGGCCAGCCCGTCGTCCATTTCCCCTTTTTTTACACGTGCGAAGTCGACGATGTCCGGCTTGATCAACTCGATCAGATCTCGGTCAAGAGCTCCATTCCGATTCAGCGTCTCAATCAGGACTACCCCGACTACAAAATCCGGATTGTTGGACTTACGGGTCAACTCAACTTCAATCTTCCCGTCAAAGACGCTTTGGCCAATAATATCGTCAACACCCTCAAGGTGGATGAGCTTTCCTGGGATGACCTCCCCGTTACCGAGGTATCGAGCAACCTGACCTTCGATCCCAATGGCATGTACGGCAATCTCAACGGCAAGTGTGAGGGAGGCGATCTCGCCGGCAATTTTGAATTTTACTACGCCAAGGACTTCTCCTGGAACGTCAATTTTTTCGCCCAGAAAGTCAACAGCCAACCCATTGCCGCCGCTCTCGGTGGAAAATATCTCGACCTGACCGGCGAGCTCGACGGCACCATTTCCATTCAGGGCAAATCGACCGACATCCTTGCTTGCCATGGTTCGCTCGCCCTGCCGAATCCGGGTGTTCTTGTCATTAAGTCATTCGATGGCCTGCTGAAAAATGGTTCCGTACCACCCTCCCTAAAGGACCAGTTCTCCAAGATTGCCGTTGAGGCCTTCCGCACCTATCCTTATCAAAGCGGTATCTTTAAAATCGATTATAAACCTAGCGGCGGCACAGGCATCCTTAAATTGAACGGACCCAACGGCCGACGCTCTTTTGAAATGTATTGGCATCCCTACGATGAGTCCGACAGTTCCAAGGTTGCCAATCAGGGGGGCAACCAGTAGGATCAAATTTCGTATTGCCATTTTCCGCCCCGCCCATGGCCCGGCACTCATTCGTGAATTTTTCTTCAGCACTCCCATTTAAAATAAGCGCAGGTCCTGCCGGACTTATTTTGGCTGGGGCCTGCCTTGCCGGCTGCTCTCCCACCATCAATCTCGCGACGCCCCAGCCCGTCAAGGTTGACGTCGCCGTCCGCCTCGATGTTTATCAGAAAACCTCCCCCACCAAGGCGAAGGAAGAGCAGTCCAACCTCCAGATTGCTGCCAACCGCCGTGAGCGTTCGGGTGAAATCCAGCAATTGAAAAACAACCGCATTATCGGCGAGGACCGGGACGGTTATCTCGACATCCGCAACCCGCCCAGCGACCCGAAGTACCTCGCTTACGCCAAGGGCGTCGTCGATGCCGAGAATGCCGACCGATCATTCCTTTACCTCGCCAATGCCCAAAGCAAAAGTGAACCGCTCGAACTCGCCGAGCGGGATTATGCCCAGCTTTGGCGGGACCGCGCCTTCCCCGGTGAATGGGTGCAGAAAGAAGACGGAACTTGGATTCAAAAATAAGATCGTCTTCCCGCGGTATAGAGCCGGAGACCCCGGTCAATGGGGCCTCGATGAACAGCTCCGCTGTCGCGTCCGCCGCCAAACTTCCCATCAAGCGCCACCATACCCGTCATCGCGCCATTCTCAGCGTGGTCTTTTGGACCCTCATGGCCGCTGTCTTCATCCTGCCCGCCTGGAAGTTTACCGAGCGCATCCAGAGCACACTCAGCGGCATGAAGGGCGCTCCCTCCGAAATTGTCCGTGCAAACGTCGTCAAGAATTTCTCCGCCGCGCTCGCCTTTCCCACCGCCATCGTCTGGGACGCTCGAGGTGTCCCGCCGGACCAGGCCAACGCCGCTTGGGCCAATCTCCTCGCCACCATCGGTAGCGACCCGAACATCAAGGAGGTTACCGACGGTCGCGTCATGATAGAAAACTGGCCCCGCAGCGACTGGTATGCCGGCTTCGTCGCCGTTAACGCCGACAACAAGCCTGCCTATACCTACGGCGACGCTGAAAAAGCCGTCCGTGGTCTCCGCGAAGACCTCGGCAAAATGACCTTCCCCGGTACGTCACGACCATGGGTCACGGGCGGTCCGGCTCTTTTCTTCGATCTCAACCAGGCCTCGACCGAATCGCTGCGTTCCGGGGAAATGATCGCCCTGCCGATTACTTTCATCATTCTCCTTCTCGTCTTTCGCTCCCTTGTTGCCGCCTTGTTGCCCGTACTTGTCGCGACTCTTGGCGTCATTTGCACCCTCGGTATTCTCAGCTTTTTTGCCGGGGTCATGCACGTCACTTTTTTTGTCCCCAATCTCGTCACGATGATCGGCCTCGGTGTCGGCATCGACTACTGCCTCATTTATCTCGCTCGCTACCGTCGTGAGCGCGCCAATCACCTCACCACTCTGGAAGCCCTCCAAATCACTCGCAAGACTGCCGGTAAAACCGTCCTTGTATCCGCCTTCATGGTCATGAGCGGTTTTTTCACTCTCCTCTTTATCCCACTCGAGTTTTTTACCTCCATCGCCGTCGGCGGCGTCCTCGTTGTCGCCTGTGTCGCCCTCGCCACGCTTACTCTCCTGCCGGCCATGATTTTCCTTGTCGGCTCCAAGTTGGAATTGGGCAGCGGCTTCCTCAGTCCGTTGCAAAAATTCCGACTGGCGCCCCGGTTCTGCGAGCAGTGGGCCCGCTTCGTTGTCTTCCGTCCCAAGTTCTGCGTCGCCATCGGCCTGCTGATTCTCGGCTTGCTTGCCATTCCTTTCTTCCGTCTCAACATTGCTTCCGTCGAGGCCAAGAACATTCCGCCTCATTCCGAGTCCCGTCTCGGCTACGAGAGCCTGACGCGTAATCTCGGCGCCGGCTGGATGATGCCCGCCATCATCCTGGTCCAGCATCCCAAGGACGACTGGATGGACAGCGACGGCCTCGCGGCTGAAAAGCAACTCGTCGAAAAACTCTCCGATCCCAAAATCTTGCCCAACACCGAAAAGATCATCACGGTTAGCGATAGTTCCGGACCGCGCCGCATTCAGCAGTCCCGCATGGGTCTTCTTACCAGCTACAACGACACCACCCAGAGCATCATCCTCATGCTCAGCCATGCCGACCCCCAATCGCCGACCGCGCGCGTCTGGCTCGACGGCATAACCAAGATACTCGCCGACGCCGAGAAGGCCGACCCCAACGGCCCCCGTTACTATGTCGGCGGACTTCCCTCCGTTACCCTTTCCGCCGACCGCATCATCATGAGCGCACTGCCCAGGGTCATCCTGGTGACCCTCTTAAGCACCTTCATTCTGCTCATCATTTTCATGCGCTCGCTCCTGGTCGCGCTCAAGGCCATCATCCTCAATCTCTTTTGCGTCATGGCCGCCTACGGTTTCCAGGTCCTTTGTTTTCAGGACGGCTGGGGCGCGCGCCTTTTCAATCTCTTCTCGACTGACGGTCTCAACACCGTTGTCCTCGTGATTTGCTTCTGCGCCCTTTTCGGACTTTCCATGGACTACGAAGTTTTCATCCTGAGTGCCGTCCGCGAAAGCTGGCTCGATCAGCACAATATGCGTCTTGCCGTGCAGGAGGGCCTCATGCGTGTTGCCGGCATCATCAGTTCCGCCGCCATTATCATGATTTCGGTCTTCCTCGCTTTCGGTTTTGGCGATGTGGTCGAGATCGAGCAGCTCGGCGTCGGCCTCTCGTTTGCGGTTCTTCTCGACGCCACCGTCATCCGCCTCCTGCTTGTTCCCGGCATCATGATCCTGATGGGCAAATGGGCCTTTTGGATGCCTGGTCGCGCCCTCCCGGTGGCCGAGCGCCACCCGCGCGGCCATCATTACGACGGCCAAAAAATCAATCCGGTGGAAACCAATCGGGCTGCAGGGATTTGAACCCTGGACCTCGCCGACCCGAACGGCGCGCTCTACCAAGCTGAGCCACAGCCCGAATAAGAAATCGACCCGTCACCTGACGGATCGTGGGATGCCGATACTCTCGCAGTTCAGCCCGAGAGGCAAGCTCAACCCAAAGAAACCGGCTTGATCGTCACGCAATACCGGGTCGCCTTGAGGTTTGCCGCTTCGCCAGAAGGCAAAAAATACTGCTGACCGCAGGACCCCGGCGCAGCCTTGTCCTATTTGAAAACACACCCTATTGTCACCCTTTCAGGCCAGCCCAATGAACATTGCCCTGCTTCACTATTCTTTCTGGCCCGAAAGCGGCGGGGTCGAGCATGTCATCCGGGACCAGGCGAACTTGCTCAAGCGCACCGGCCACCAAATCAATGTCTTCAGCGGCGTCGGCATGGACCTGGGCGAAGGCTACGTCTTTGAGCTTCTCCCAGAACTTGCTCCCGGCTACGAACTCAACCTCGCCGTCCGTTCCGTCCTTGAACGCGGCCAGTCCGACCAGAATTTCAGCAAGTACCGCACCCTTCTGGTCGAGACCCTCGATGCCGCTTTCTCCGGCTTCGATCTCATCCTTGTCCACAACATCTTCACCGTCCATTTCAACCTCGCGCTCACCCGCGCCCTGCACGATCTCGCCCCCCGCCACAAAATGGTCGCATGGACCCACGACCTCACCGCGACCAATACCGATTACGTTTTGCCCAACCCCACGCAGCCGCCATGGAACCTCATGAGCACCAGTTCGCCCGACGTCGCCTACGTCGCCACCTCGGACCTTCGCGCGCAGGAAATTAAAACGCACCTCAAGCCCGCCGTTACGCCCCATGTGGTTCCGAACATGGTCGACCCCGCACGCATCTTCGGCCTTACGCCCGAAATGCGCGAATCGCTTCCCTCGCTCCTGCTGCCTGAACGCGACTTTGTTTTTCTGCTGCCCGCCCGCATCATGGTCCGGAAAAACATCGAGTTTGCCATCGAAGTCGTCAAAAAACTCGTCGAATCGAAGCGCGATCCCTTGCTGCTTATCACGGGCACCAACGACGCCAACAGCGCCGCCGCCAAGCACTACAGCGATTTCTTGCGTCAGTCTCTCCCGAAGCATCTTCTTAACCACGTCGTTTTCGTCAGCGACTTCTTCACCGTTCACGACGCGACCCTCCGCGACCTCTTTCTCATCGCCGATTGTCTTTTCTATCCCTCCCGGCGGGAAGGCTTCGGTCTCCCCGTCGTGGAGGCCGCCCTCTGTCGTCTTCCGGTCTGGTGCGGCAATGTCCCCGCTTACCAGGCCATCGGCGGTGAAGAAGTTTTCCTGCTCGACGATCTCGCCAAGCTCCCCGCCGCCATCGCGTGGCTGGAGGCCCAGCCCGTTTTTCGCCAGCAGCGCAAATGCCGCCGCGCGTTTGACCCCGCGGTCATTTATAGGAAATACTACGAGCCTCTTCTCCCCACCCTCATGCTCCAACACCCCAAACCCTCATCCTCCCTATGATCCAAGAAATCGCCTACGGCGGCTGGAAACGCAACCTGCGCCTCCATGGCCGCTCCACTGAACTCATCATTACCCTCGACGTCGGCCCGCGCGTCATTCGCTACGCCCATCACGACGGTCCCAACGTTTTTGCCGAATTGCCCGAACAGATCGGCGGCAGCGGAGAAAGCGAGTGGAAAATCCGCGGTGGCCATCGTTTCTGGACCGCCCCCGAATCCGATCACTCTTACGAGCCCGACAACGGCCCCATCACCTGGAAAAAACTTGGCGAGGATGCCGTCGAAATTATCCAGCCCCCCAGCAAATCGTACGGTTTCCAAAAATCGCTCAAGATTGAACTTCTTGAGCACGAACTCGTCCGCGTCACCCACCGGCTGGCCAACGTTGGAGCAAAGCCCCTTGACTTAAGTCCCTGGGTTCTTTCCGTCATGGCCCCCGGCGGTACCGCGCTTATTCCGCAGCCGCCGCTCGATCTCCATCCCAACGAATTTCCCGAGGGCCGCAAGATTGAGCCGAAGGATTTATTGCCCAACCGCGAAATCATCCTCTGGCCCTACACCAACCTGGGCGATGGGCGCTTCGCCTACAGCAAGCATTTCCTCCGTGTCAGCCAGCATCCCGAAAAAAACTCGAACAAAATCGGCCTGAAGCTTCCCACCGGCTGGGTTGCCTACCAGAATCGCGATTACGTTTTCGCCAAGCACTTCACCTACGACCCTGCCAAGCCCTATCCCGACTGCGGCGTCAACTTCGAGCTCTTCACCAACCCCGTCATCCTTGAGCTTGAATCGCTCGCCCCGAGCCTGCCAATCGCGCCCGGTGCCTTCCGGGAACATATCGAGCATTGGGTCCTCCGTAAGACCGTGGCTGATCTCCGCAGCGAAAAGTCAGCTCTCGAGTTCTTCGGGACACTGCCCGCCATCGGGTAGGGCAAATCAAGTTATCGTGCCCACATTCCGTTGGTAGCCGTCGACCGCCGGGCGATGGTCAGTAGAGTTCGGTCAAGGAAGGCACCGTCGCCCGGCGGTCGACGGCTACCTTCGGAGCCTTTTGGCAAAGTAGTGAAGATCAAAAGGAACTGCTCCGGGTAACGTCGTTCTGGGCGCAAATGCGACCAGATTTGCGACTGCTTGGCGTGATTCGGGAAGATTCAGTTTAAACTCACTGAACTCTCCCACAGTCCACTAACGGTCGCGAACCTTGATCCTGCACACTCATGAGCGTTGGAGAAACGATCATGCAGGAAAGATTCAGGATGTTCCGCCGCGCGGGCGGTAACTTTTATTCGAGAGACAAAATCACCGGACGTTCCGAGAGCCTTGGAACTTCCGAACGCACACAAGCCAAGCAACTGCTCGCAGCCCGCAACCAAGCGGCCGCGCAGCCACAGCTCAACCGGACGATGGCGAAGGCGTACCTCTCGGCCAAGTCGCCCGATCTGCTCACGCGGACCTGGGCCGATTTGATGGAGCACTACACCGCATCCGGCGTGGAATCGACGCGCAAACGGAAGGCCACGGCGTTCCGCAGCCGTCCTTTCGCACTCCTGCGCGGCGTCACGCTCATGGACACGGAGGCCGCTCATTTCTTGGCGGTTCTCCAGCATGAACGGACAGGCAATTCGACGCATCATTATCTGCGCCGTCTCCACAACTATGCTCTGCATCTCGGCTGGCTGCTTATGCCGGTTATGGCGGATGCGGCATGGCCGGAAGTGCGGCGCAGGAAGTTTGCGGCAATCACGCAGGAAGAGCATTACCGGATCGTGGAGCGGGAGGCCATGCTGGAGCGGAAACTCTATTACGAAATGTTGTGGGAAACGGGCGGCTCTCAGTCCGATATTGCTGCCTTGCACTGGAACCAGATTGATCTCGGAAACGAAACGATTCGCTTTGTTCGCCGCAAGCTCGAAGGAAAAGAATCGGGAGGCGAAAGCCTCCTGCGCATCGGGCCGTGCATCCGAAGACTGCTCGATCAACTTCCACAAAGTGGGTGGCTCTTTCCAAGGCTGAGCACTTGGAGCTCAGATAGTCGCTCATCAGAGTTCTGTCGCCGATGCCGTATGCTTGGGATTACTGGCAAAAGTCTGCACTCCTACCGCTATGCCTGGGCGCAACGAGCGCGTGCGGCGGGAATGCCGGAACGAGAAGCAATGAATCATCTCGGTCACGAATCACGGGCGGTCCACGCTGCCTATGCCGGCGGAGCACAAGTCGCGGTGCTTCCGCTTGAGTTTTACGAAGCGCAAAGGGAACAGAAGGTAATCCAGTTCGAACAAGCGGCAGCACCACCGACAGCCTCGGCTAGTCATAGATGACCGCGCGTAGTCGTCTGTGACGATCATCACAACGTGCCAGCAGAACAGAGGAAGACCGCGAACCACGACAAGAAAGCGTTTTGAAGCCCAACCGCCCCTTAAAAGCAAAGCTCGGGGGCGGTTGGGAAGCAAAACGCGCACGGATCACGGCTTGTAACGATGATGAATCACGACGAGCAATGGAGAATCATGGCTCCGTCCGACTGCCACACCGAAACTCGTTCGGGGTGGCGTGTCGTTTTTTCTATACCCTGATTTTACAGCTTAACCATTGCAGGCCGTGTTAGTCTAACGTCATGAATTCGCCATGGGCTCGCTACCAAGTAAGAGCGATCCTCATTGGTCTATTGTGGTGGATTCCATACTTGGTGATTTTGAGATATCTTCCGGGCTCTACGGCGCTGATATTTCTTCCTGCGTTTCCTATCCTCATCGCATTTTTGGTAGCCGTGATTACCGGCCCCTTCGATTTATTGGCGCTCGTGACGCTCTTGATACCGGGCGCATTCTATTTCATAACCTCGACTCACATTGACTGGGTATGGCATTCACGCCATGTGGGAACACTAATCGGCCCTTCACCCATTCTTGACATATTGACTTTGGTAACAACCGCTGCCCTAGCTATCGTCGGTATTGCCCTAAAACGCTGGCTTACGAGTCACAGGCCAGAATTGAACCCGCAGGAAGTCCGTTCGCTGTACAGATGCCTAACTTGGGATGTGGGGTTGCTCACGGCTACCGTGGTGGTAGTGCTGGTCATCGACGCAGCCAAGATTTCATACGAGAATGAGCCTCAAGTTCTCGCTGAGAACCAAAAAGAAGTTCTACGATCCTTTTCGGCAACCGAGGCGGATAAGCTCCAAGTGGTGATGAAGCTGCAATACAGTCGGTCGCCTGAAACCATGGACGTGCTGCGGCAGGCACTAAATGACACCTCATCTTCCGTGAAAATTGTTGCCGCTGCTTGCTTGTTGGAAAAAGGCGACATTAGCGGGCTGACCCTGCTAGAGGCACGATTAATGCACTCTTCCACGATCACGATTACCAATGAACACCAAGTGATTCATTCCGACTGGTTGGGTTATGGTGAGGGAGGTCCAGTCAGTTTGACGTTCAATCTGGGCCGATACCTAGGCTCCATCACTGATCCGAATGCAGTGCCGATCCTTGAACGTCTAACATCTTCGACAGACCCGGACATTCAAAGCGGTGCCAATCAGGCTTTAGACAATATACGTCTAGCGCACCGCTAGCTGTCTTGATGTAGCGTAAGAGTATCCCCTCTCTGTTGCGAATTGTGTGACCAAATTCGCGACCACTGCGACCGAAAATGCGACCGCTTTAAAAGAGCCCCATTAAACCGGATTAAGCTGGGTTCAGCTTGATTAGGAGCCTCTTAGCGGTACTGTGCTTTCCGTTCTCGAGTGTGCAGGTAGGTCGACGGCTACCCTTGTAATTTCTCCAAGCTCTCTCGCAGCGATTTTTCCTTCTCGACGAGGGAGACTTCGAGGGCACGCCATTCCTCGACCTTGGCGGGCGGCGCCTTGGCCAGCATGTTGGCATCGCCGAGCTTGCGGCGGGTCTGTTCGAGGTCCTTCTCGACTTTGGCGAGGTCTTTGGTGAGGCGCTGTTTCTGTAAGGCAGGGTCGATAACGCCTCCCGAAATATAGAGGTCTCCCAACGGGGTGAATGTTTTTATAGCTGCTTTCACATCCTCGAAACGCAGCGCAAACGCGTTCAAAAGCGATTCAAAAACGCCTCTTTCGCTTTCTGTGAGGATCAGGTGTCCTGCTGAAACTAGCGAGTAATAAGCCTTTTGATTGGAGGGAATACCAAGGTCTGCACGAAGGGACCTCCCCATATCCGCGCTGAGATAGATTCCTTGCGCACGCGAAGACCACGTTTCCGGGCGGGGTGATTTCGTTGGCCACGTCGTGGTCAGAATGGTTTCCTCGCCGAAACCAAGTTCGCACCAGAGTTCTTCCGTCACGAAGGGCGCGAAAGGGTGAAGAAGGCGCAGAACGCGGCTCATCACGTAATCAAAGGTGGCGAGCGTGCCTGCACGGGTGGGGGAATCGGCTTGGGCGAAGTCGATCTTGGCAGCTTCAACGAAGCGGGAGGCGAAATCGTTCCAGACGAAATCGTAAAGCTGGCTGGCGGCTTCGCTAAAATTAAAAGCTTTGAGCGCAACAAGCGCATTGCGTTCGCCTTCAAGGAGGAAATGGAGCCGGTCAAGCAATTCGTCGGCGAAGATGGAGCGCGTGTGCCGAAATGGATCTGCCTGCGGGTCGATGGCCCCCTGCATGGTGCGGAACCGGCAGATGTTCCAGAGCTTGTTGCAGAAGTTGCGGCCCTCTTCGATTTGCTTTTCGTCGAAGCGGATGTCAGCGCCTTGCGGTGCGATGCGGATCAGGCCGAAGCGGAGGCCGTCCGCGCCATACTTGGCAATGAGATCGAGCGGGTCGGGCGAGTTGCCGAGCGATTTCGAGAGTTTACGGCCCTGCTTGTCGCGGATCAGGCCGGTGAAATAGACGTCTTTGAAAGCAAGATTGGCTTCGAGAGTTTCGGACTCTGTTGCCTTTTCGCCGTTGGGTTTGAAGTGGAGCCCGGCAATGAGCATGCGCGCGACCCAGAGAAAAATGATGTCGGGGCCGGTGACGAGCGCGCTGGTCGGATAGAATTTCTGGCGTGTGCCGTCCTCGGTGCGCATGGTTTCGTAGGCCCAGAGCCACGAGGAGAACCAAGTGTCGAGGGAGTCGGGGTCTTGTTCCCAGCCTTCGCCCGGGGATGTGATCTGGCAAACCGTCTCTTCGCCGTGGACTTTTTTGTCGTCCGTCCAAACGATTCGATACCAGACGGGAATCCGATGTCCCCACCAGACTTGGCGGGAGATGCACCAATCCTGAATGTTCTCGATCCAGTGTTCGTAGGTCTTGGTCCAGAATTCGGGGTGAAATTTGACGTGGCCTTTCTGCAAAAGCGCGAGAGCTTCCTTAATATTCGGATATTTTAAAAACCATTGCGTACTCAAACGCGGCTCGATGGCTTCATTGGCGCGTTCGCTGAACCCGACCGTGTTTTCATAGGGTTCTTCCTTCTCGAGAAGCCCACGCTCCTTGAGCAATTCGGCGGAGCGTTTGCGGGCTTCGAAGCGGTCGAGGCTGTGGAGTTCAGAGGCATCGTGTTCGCCGGGGTCGTTGATTTTTGCTTTTGGAGTGAGAATGTCGATGGCGGGCAGGTTGTGCCTTTTGCCGATTTCGTAGTCGGCCTTGTCGTGGGCGGGTGTGACCTTGAGAACGCCGGTGCCGAAGCCTTCTTCCACCGCGTCGTCGGCGATAATCGGGATTTCGGCGCGATGAAGGGGGCGGATGACCTTGCGTCCGACTAGATGGGCCCACTTGCCGCCTGGTTTCACCGCGAGAGCGACGTCGGCCATGATGGTTTCGGGCCGGGTGGTAGCGACGACGAGATGGTTGTTGGGCTCGCCAACCAACTGATATTTGACGTGGTAGAGGAAACCCTTTTGCTTCGTGGGGATCACTTCCTCGTCGGAGATGGCGGTGAGGGAGCCGGGACACCAGTTGACCATCCGGGTGCCGCGATAAATAAGACCTTCGTTGTAGAGCCTTACGAATACCTCCTGGACGGCGTGCTTGTAGTCTTTGTCCATGGTGAAGCGCTCGCGGGACCAGTCGCAGGAGCAGCCGAGCTTGCGGAGTTGCTGCGTGATGATGCCGCCGAATTCCTCCTTCCATTTCCAGATGCGGGCGACGAATTCGTCGCGGGTAAAATCGTGGCGCGTTTTTTTCTCCGTGTTGCGAATGTGTTTTTCGACCGCGGTCTGGGTGGCGAGGCCAGCGTGGTCGGTGCCGGGAAGCCAGAGGACTTCCCTGCCTTCCATGCGAGCCTTGCGGCAGAGGATGTCCTGAAGGGTGTTGTTGAGGACGTGGCCGAGGGTGAGCTTGCCCGTGACGTTGGGCGGCGGCATGACGATGGAGTAGGGGGGCTTCGCCGACTTGGGATTGGCGCGAAAATAGCCGCCCTCCTGCCACTTTTTGTAGAGGCGATCTTCGACTTGCTGCGGTTCGTAGGCTTTGGCGAGTTCGGGCATGGGGAAATTTTTGGACAGGATTAACAAGATTAACGGGATTGGGGAAGCTTGCGAGTAAACATCCAACGACCCATGCTGGATTTATGCGAAAGCGAATGGCTGGGCTTTGCTGGGTGCTCGTGGCCTTGACGATGATCAATGCGTCGGCCGATGCGCGGACAGAGCAGCCGTATTTGAAGAACGCGATCAAGGCGAGTTTGATCTTCGAAACTTCGCCGAAACATCCCACCCATCTCCAAGTCTATTTGCATCTCGTCGATGTGGACAATGCCTTGAATGAATGGTTGGCCGATCCTGGGATGGGAGTCGAGGCTGAACTTTTGGATCCGAGCGGTAAACCGGCTGGGTGGCCTCCAGGGGGATGGAACCTCGCGCTAATATCCTCTCCGTACGTCCTGACGCTGCCCGGCGGTTCGCGGCTGGACTTGCTCATTTCTCATGATTGGGGAGTCGACGATCCGTCCGGCGGATATGTGCTTGGGATTAATTATCACATTTGGTTCATCCCGAAGGACAAAGTTGGATCGTATACACTACGGATTAAATTTCCGGGGGTGTTTCCAGTGCCCGTGAAAACCTCGCCTGCCCCAAAGCCATGGATTCTCTTCGATATACCTCCGCAGAAAATTGTTATTTCCAAGTCATTGGACTGATGGTGCCTCATTGCCTTGATAAGAGAAAATCAACGCTGTCCCTCAAAGCGAGCCAGGAAGCCTCGATGATGTCGAAGGAGACGCCGACGGTGGCCCAAGTGGTGTCGCCGTCGCTTGATTCGATGAAGACGCGGGTCTTGGCGGCGGTGCCGCTTTTGGAATCGATGATGCGGACCTTGTAATCGACGAGTTTCATTTTGGCGATGGCAGGATAGAAGCGCAGCAGCGCCTCGCGCAACGCGGCGTCGAGCGCGTTCACGGGGCCGTCGCCTTCGGCCACGGTATGGACTTTTTCACTGTTGATGAGGAGCTTGAGGGTGGCTTCGCAGGTGTCCTCTTTTTTTGCGCCGTCCTTGCGGATTGAGACGTGATACTCGAGGAGCTCGAAGTGGGGTTTGTACTGGCCGAGTTCTTTCCGGACGAGCAGTTCGAAGGAGGCGTCGGCGGCCTCAAACTCGTAGCCTTCGTTTTCGAGATGCTTGACCTGGTCGAGGACCTTCAACGCTTCGGGGCTTTTTTCCCCGAGCTTGAGACCGAGGGTGCGGGCCTTGAGCATGATGTTGGCGCGTCCGGCCAGTTCGCCGACGAGGACGCGCTGCGAGTTGCCGACTTTAGCGGGCTCGATGTGCTCGTAGCTGCGGGCGAGCTTGTTCACGGCGTTAACGTGGATGCCGCCCTTGTGCGCAAAAGCGGCGCTGCCGACGAAAGGCGCGCGGCCGCTGGGGCGCTGATTGGCTACCTCGTCGACGAAGAGGGAGAGGTCGCGGAGCTGGGCGAGATTTTCGTCGCTCAGCACGCGGCGGTTCATCTTGAGCTGGAGGTTGGCGATGGCGGTGACGAGATTGCAGTTGCCCGTGCGCTCGCCGTAGCCGTTGACAGTGCCCTGAACCTGGAGGGCGCCGGCTTCGATACCCGCGAGGGCGTTGGCGACGCCGAGACCGCAGTCGTCATGGGTGTGGATGCCGAGCTTGGCTTTCGTGACGCGCTTGTGGAGTTCGCCGGTGATGCGACCGACTTCGGCTGGAAGCGAACCGCCGTTGGTGTCGCAGAGGACAAGGTAGGAAGCCCCGGCCTCGTCGGCGGCCTGGTAGCAGGCGGTGGTGTAGGCGGCGTCTTCCTTGTAGCCGTCGAAAGTGTGTTCGCCGTCGAAGACAACTTCGCGCCCGTTTTCGACCAGGTAGCGGATGGTGTCGCGGATCATGGCGAGATTTTCGTCGGGGGTGGTGCGCAAGATTTCGTTTACATGCAGGAGGGAGGTCTTGCAGACGAGCGTGACGACGGGCGTGCCGGCATCGAGGAGCATGGCGACCTGGGGGTCCTTCTCGACAGGCGTATGGGCGCGCCGGGTGCTGCCGAAAGCGGCGAGTTTGGCGTTCTTGAACTTGAGTTTTTTAGCTTCGCGGAAGAACTCGACGTCCTTTTCATTGGAGCCGGGCCAGCCGCCCTCGATATAGTGCATGCCGAAGGCGTCGAGGCGCTGGGCGATGCGGAGCTTGTCGGCGAGCGAAAAATGGATGCCTTCACCCTGCGCTCCGTCGCGCAGCGTGGTGTCGTACAGGGTGATTTGAGCCGGGTTTGACATGATGAAATGAAATTTTGGTTTGGATTTGTTGACAAAAGGGAAAACAGGGGGTTGCGGCTGGAACTCTTATCCAAAGTAGCCACGGGCCGCGCCGGGAGGGATTCGGCCTTCCCACGCGGAGCCGAGCGACGAGCATAGCCGGAATGCTACGTGAGAAGCGAGCGACAAAGTGGGAAGGCCGAAGAACCCCGGCCCTTCGGGTTGCCTATTTTTTAGCCTCTGACTTCGTTGCTCGTCGGTCAAAGACCGCAGAGGGTATTCTCCCTCCTCGCGCCTCGTTAGAGGCCAAAAAATAAAGGCAACGCGACTCATGGCTACTTTGGATAAGAGTTCTTGGCAGCTCAACGCCCAAGGCATGAAGCTAGCCAAAGACGGCGCGACGGGCAACGCCGCGCGTTAGCTAATTCGGACGGCGACGGGCGCGACCGGGGCCCGCAGCAAAGCCGCGATGGCAGGGGAAAAGGTGGTCAAGCGCATGGGGACAGTTAAGAGGCGATCTTGCACAATGTCAAGAAAGAGAGAGAGTGAAGGGAATACCAGCCGGTCTCCAACCCTCCAACCTGATATCCAACCCATGAAAATAATCCTTCTCTGTGCCGTTTTGTTTTGTGTCGCCCCCATCCTGATGGCCGATCCGACGGTCGATCAGACCAAGCCGCTGGATTTGAAATTCACCGCAGTGGATGGAAGCCAGGTCGACCTGGCGAACCTGCGCGGAAAGGTGGTGCTCATCGACTTCTGGGCGACGTGGTGTCCGCCCTGTCGCGGGGAAGTGCCCAACGTGGTGGCAGCCTACCAGAAATATCACGGCCAGGGCTTTGAGGTGATCGGGATTTCTCTCGATCAGGACAAGGACGCTCTGCTGGCCTTTACGAAGCAAAACGGCATGGTCTGGCCGCAGTATTTCGACGGGCAGGGCTGGAACAATTCGGTCAGCAGCCGGTTTGGCATCGATTCGATTCCGGCCATGTGGCTGGTGGGGAAAGACGGAAAAGTGGCTACCATGGACGGTCGCGACGACC
This sequence comes from Methylacidiphilales bacterium, assembly GCA_021272315.1. GTDB lineage: Bacteria > Verrucomicrobiota > Verrucomicrobiia > Methylacidiphilales > UBA1321 > JABDGH01. The sequence goes on from JAJSLI010000121.1 coordinate 51,427, forward strand.
TTGCCGGTCAAGTCGAGAAGCTGCTCAAATAACGGGCTTCCGCCATCGACAGGGGCTTAATCTGAATGTAACTTGAAGCCATGCAAATTCATATCAGTCCCCGCGATGTCAAGCTGACCGGAGCCATTCATGGTTATGTTGCGCAAAAAATCGAGAGTCTGGAACATTTCGGCCTTGGGTTGATCGGGGCGCACGTGGCGCTCTGGCACGACGACAAACGCGCCTACAAACACGCGTTCGTGGTGAAGGTGCACCTGGCCCTGCCGGGGCCCGATATTTTTGCGGAGGACCACGGGCACGATCTTTATCAGGCAATTGACGTGGTGACGGACCGGTTGGCGGAGCAACTGCGGCATCGCAAGAGCAAGTTGGTCAAGGGTTCGCGCGAGAAAAGCCGCAAGGAGAAAATCCGCCGTCAGATTGCGGTGGCCTGATTTCCAAACTGTCGAAAAGCGCATTTGTGCCGACGGATGAAACCTTCCGCTCGACAAGGGGAAGGACCACGGTTAAATCAGCAGGGTTTAACCCGACATTCCAACCGATTTGAGCACGCCCACCCCTCCCTCCGTTTACAACCGCGCCAATCCTTTCAAGGCGCGGCTTATCGCCAATTATTCGCTGACCTCCGCCGGGTCGAACAAGGATACGCGACATGTCGTGGTAAGTCTTGGGGGTAGCGGGATTGTCTACATGCCCGGAGATTCGCTGGGCGTGGTGCCGCGGAATTTTCCGCGCCTGGTGGCCGAACTTTTGCCGCACCTGGGGCTTGACGTGGAGGCGACGGTGGACCAGCCAACCGGGCCGGCGCCGTTGCGCGAGGTGTTGATCAACCAGTACATTCTCAATCGGGTAAGCAAGAAGTTCGTCAAGGCGCTGTTGGAAAAGCTGCCCGAAGGCGGGAAGAAGCAGCAACTCGCCGAAATCGTGAACAACCCCGAGGCGTTCGACGATTACGTTTTTACGCGCGACTACACCGACGTGCTGGTCGAATACCCGGCGTCATTTTCGGCGGCGGAATTTTTGCCGCTGGCCAACAAGGTGGCGCCGCGGCTCTACTCGATCGCTTCCTCGCCGAAGGCGCATCCGGGCGAAGTGCACCTGACGATAGCGGTGGTGAAGTACGCAACGCACGGCCGGGAGAAATTTGGGCTGGCCTCGGGCTATCTCTGCCATGGTCAGGACCTGAACAAGGACGAGGTACCGGTTTATATCCAGCCGACGAAGCATTTTCACATGCCGGCGCCCGACGCGGCGATCATCATGGTGGGGCCGGGTACGGGCATCGCGCCGTTCCGGGCCTTCCTTGAGGAACGTGGGATGACCGGCGCTACGGGCAAAAACTGGCTTTTCTTTGGCGACCAGAAGAAGGCAACCGATTTTCTTTACGAAGCCGAGTTTGCGGAAATGCAGAGCAAGGGGCTGCTGACACGGTTTGACACCGCGTTCTCACGCGACCAGGCCCAAAAATTTTACGTGCAGGATCGGATGCAGGAGAGCGGCGCGGAACTGTGGAAATGGCTTCAGGACGGCGCCTATTTCTACGTCTGCGGCGACGCGAAGCGGATGGCGCGAGACGTGCACCAGAAGCTGATCGATATCGCGCAGGAGCACGGCGGCCTTTCACCCGAAGCGGCCAAGGAGTATGTCGAGGTGACGCTGGCCAAGACGGAAAAGCGCTACCTCAAGGACGTCTATTGATCGGTCCTGCGGACGGCAGGTGCTGGCGCACGGCAGATCCTGCGGACGGCGGTAATGCTTCGCCCTGAAAGAATGCTGGCGCGCGCGGAACCGTCACGCGCGTTCTGCTTGAGTTGAAAACACACCCATGCGCATCGACCGGCTCGACCATCTCGTACTTACTGTCGCCGATCTCGACGCGACTGTGCGGTTCTATGTCGAGGTTCTTGGGATGCAGGAAGTGATCTTTTGGGGTGGGCGCCGGGCCCTGACCTTCGGGTGTCAGAAAATCAACCTGCACCAGCTGGGCGCCGAGATTGAGCCGAAGGCATACGCCGCTCAGCCCGGTTCGGCCGATCTTTGTTTCATCACCGAGACTCCACTGGTGCAGGTGATTGAGGACTGGAAACGAAAGGGCGTGACGGTTGAACTCGGGCCGGTGGAAAGGACAGGTGCAACAGGCAGGATCCTCTCCGTTTACCTGCGCGATCCTGACCGTAATCTGATCGAGATTTCGAACGAGATTTTTGAGAACAAACTCTAGCTGCTCAGCCGTTCCAGCGCTTCGAGGTACTTGGCCTTCGTATTTAGCACAACTTCTGGCGGAAGTTCCGGCCCGGGAGCGGTTTTATTCCAAGTGGTGAGAGTTTTAAGATAATCCCGCAGGTATTGCTTGTCGAAGCTGGGCTGCGGGCCGCCGGGCGCGTAGGTGTCGGCGGGCCAGAAACGAGAGCTGTCGGGGGTAAAGATTTCGTCGGCGAGGAGGATCTTTCCGGTGGCGACTTCACAGCCAAATTCGAGCTTGGTATCGGCTAAAAGAATGCCGCGCTGGGCGGCGTAGCCGGCGGCCCAAGTATAGAGACGTAGGGTGAGATCGTACAATTCCTTGTAGCCAGCGTCGCCCAGCACCGCACGGGCTTCAGAGGGCGTAAGGTTTTCGTCGTGACCTTGGTTGTTTTTACGGGCTGGGGTGAAGAGGGGTTCGGGAAGCTTGTCCGATTCGCGCAAACCGGCTGGAACGCGGTGGCCGCCAACGGTTCTGTGCTCACGGTATTCTTCCCAGCCGGAACCGGCGAGGTAGCCGCGGGCGACGCATTCGACCGGGAATATCTCGCAGCGACGGGCTCGGGTAAGACGTCCTTCAAACTCGGGCAGGACCACGCCGGGGGGCAACTCGTAGCCGAGGACGTGATTGAGGCAAATTTTTTCGGTGACCGTGAACCAGTGCCGCGAGAGCGCCGTCAGGATTTTGCCTTTGTCGGGAATTGGCGTCGGCATGATCACGTCGTAGGCTGAAATACGATCAGAGGCGACGAGCCAGATTTCTTCCTGCCAGCGGTAGATATCGCGTACTTTGCCGCTGCGCACGAGATGAACCCCTGCTTGTTTCAGGCGGTCGGACCAGGAATCCATGGACAAAGTCTAGGGAGTGTTTTCAAATAGAACAAGGCTGCGACTATATCCTGCCGTCGGCAGTATTTTTACCCAAAGTTTTTCGAGGCCTTTTTCAGCAAACTCCCAGGAGTGATTTCTCAATCTTGAGCTCCTGACCTAACTGGTTTGTTTTTCAGCAACTTGCGGAAGCTATTCGCAATCCGAAAATTTTTTGGCCATCATTAATGAGATTTTTATGACTAATCTCCAGACGGAATGAAAATAATTAAACAGATAATTAATTTACGGCTTGCGTTAGCCATTGTCTGTTGTTAACATAACCAAGGATTGGTTGATTATGAGCTTGCGAATCCTCCATCTCGAAGACTCGGCGGAGGATTGTGAATTGATTCGACGGTTGCTCGTAGAAGATGGTTTGGAGTGTGAACTCAAAAGGCACGATACCCATTCCGGGTTTGTGCAGGAATTGGAAAAGCGGGAGTACGATCTAATTTTCGCCGATTGTGCTTTGCCGCAGTTCAGCGGGCACGACGCACTGCAGCTTTCCCGCAAGGTTGCGCCGGAGGTACCCTTTATTTTTGTTTCGGGAACAATGGGGGAAGAAACGGCGATTGAGTCGCTACGTGACGGTGCGACCGATTACGTGCTCAAGCAGCGCCTCTCCCGGCTGGTGCCGGCGGTGCGGCGCGCCTTGGCGGAAGCGGCTGAAAAGAAAAAGAACAAGGAAATGGAGCAGCATCTGCGCCAGGCCCAGCGGCTCGAGGCGGTAGGAATGCTCGCGGGTGGTGTGGCGCACGACTTCAACAACATCCTCACGATCATCAAGGGCCATGTCTCTTTGCTGCCGGCGGAAAGCGCGAATCCTCCGCGGGTGAAGGAGATCAGCGCGACGATCGACTTCGCGGCGCAACGGGGGGCGGACTTGGTAAAACAACTGCTGGCATTTGCCCGCAAGAGTGACGGCAGCTTTACCTCGGCCAACGTCAACCGGCAGGTGCAGGAAATCGTGAAGATGTTGCGGGAAGCGTTCCCGCGCAACATCAGCTTCAAGATGGAATTGGACGAACAACTTCCGGAAATCCTGGCAGATCCGGGGCAATTGGAACGGGTCGTCATCAACCTTGCCACCAATGCCCGCGACGCGATGCCTGACGGCGGTAAAATCACGTTTTCGACCCGGCGGGTGCAGGGAAACCAAGTCCCGTTTGTGACCTCGGCGGAGCGTGATCATCCCCATCTTTGCCTTAGCGTGACCGATACGGGAACCGGCATGGACGAAGAGACACGACAGCATATTTTTGAACCCTTTTTTACGACCAAGCCAAAGGGAAAGGGTACCGGGCTCGGCATGCCCGTGGTTTACGGGTTGATGCAGTCGCACAACGGCGTGGTCGACATCTGGTCCGAAAAGGGGAAGGGAACGTCGGTTTCACTTTACTTCCCCATGCCGGAGAGTTCGGTGCCGGTTCCGGCAAAGGGGTCCGTTGAGCAGGCTAAATCGGTCGAGGGTTCGGAAACGGTGCTGATTGTCGACGATGAAGCGGATGTCCGTTATTTCATGGAAATTATCCTGCAGATGCACGGCTACCATGTGATCGCCGTGCCGAATGCTGAGGAAGCCCTCGAAATTCTCAAGATCCGTGGACATGGGGTCCATCTCATTTTTTCTGATCTGGGTTTGCCGAAGATGAACGGTTTCGGGTTGAGCACGCTGGTGAAGAGATTATATCCCCAAATCAGGATTATCCTGGCCAGCGGCTATCTCGACGTGGCGATCAAGACGCGGATGGTGGAGCTGGCGATCGACGGATTCATGTCGAAGCCGTACGAGACGCCGACGCTGCTGAGCACGGTACGATCGGTTCTGGACAAGAAGTAGTCTTCCGCCGCTTCCCTCGTTTTCCAGCGTTGACGGACACGCAGGTTTACCTTCATTCCTGCGGTCATTCCTGTTACAAGCCAGTTGTTTTGGCGCCGCAAGCGCAGACTCATGACGACTTATCTTATCCGCCGCATCCTGCTTCTTGTGCCGACGCTCCTCGGAATCACGCTGCTGACGTTTCTGCTGGTGAGGGAGGCGCCGGGCAACATTGCGTTGATGAAGGGCGCGGGTGGAGAAAACGGCAGCCGCGCCATGACTGCCGAGCAGCGGGAGGCGATGATCAAGCTTTACGGTTTGGACAAGGATCCGTTCACGGCCTACGCGGAGTGGATAGGGCGCTTGACGCGGCTGGACCTTGGCGATTCGTGGGTGGACCATCGGTCGGTAGTGGCGAAGATTGGCGAACGGATCGGGCTGACGGCCAGCCTGGCCGGTTCGGCGTTGCTTATTTCCTATCTGGTGGCCATCCCTCTTGGGGTGATCGCGGCGATCAAGCGCGGGCAGGTGACGGACCGGGCCATCAGCTTCACGGTCTTTGTCCTCTACTCGATCCCGAGTTTTGCCGCAGCCCTGCTGCTGATCCTGCTTGTGGCTGGCGGCGATTATCTGAATCTGCTGCCGATGTACGGAACCAATTCGATCAACGCCTCGGAGATGGGCCGGTTCGAATGGCTCTGGGACCGGATTCAGCACATGATTTTGCCGGTGATTTGCCTCACTTATGGCAGCCTTTCCTATATTTCGCGGTATGCGCGGGTGTCAATGCTCGAGGCGCTGGCGCAGGACTTTATCCGGACGGCACGGGCCAAGGGGTTGCCGGAGCGGCTGGTGATCCTGCACCACGCGCTGCGCAACGCGCTGATCCCCATCATCACGATCTTTGCCTTGGAACTGCCGGTTTTAATCAGCGGGGCGGTGATCATCGAGGAGATTTTCTCTCTGCCGGGGATGGGGCAACTGATGTTCGCGTCGCTGGAGGCACGGGACAATCCGACGATCATGGGGATCACGGTTTTTGTGTCGATCCTTACGCTGCTGGGCTACCTTCTGGCCGATATCCTTTATGTCGTGGTTGATCCGCGCATCCGCTACGAATGAACCAAACCAACTTTGTTCACGAGAGTTACGCGCAACGCATTTGGAGGCGGTTTAGGGCCGAACCTTTTGCGCGGAATGGACTTTGGACGATTCTTGTCCTGTTCGCCGTCGCGGCACTGGCTCCTTTCTTGGCCAACAGCCACGCGATCATACGCGTGGCGGATGGGCGGGTGACGTTTCCAATTTTTCCGAGCCTGGAGCCGATCGAGTGGCGCTTCCTTCTCTACGTCCCGCTGGCGGGACTAGCGTGGCTTTTTCGCCGGAGACTTTTTGCGCGTCCGCTGGGTGGCGCCACCTTTTTGCTGGCGCTTGTGATCCTGATTGAAGTCTGGCTGGTTTTTCACCATGTGGTGAACGATCCGACCAATGATCGGGACCGTCCTGCTGCCTTCAAGCTGATGCCACTGGTGCCCTTCTCACCGGTTGAGACAGCCTCCGAGCCCTTCCTACCGCCGTCGTGGACCCATCCGTGCGGAACTGATTCGACCGGACGAGACATCGCCGCGCGGATGCTACACGGCGCGCGCACCTCGCTCTCCATCGGATTCGTGGCCCAGAGCATCGCGCTGTCCATCGGTGTGACGCTGGGAAGCCTGGCCGGTTATTACCGGAGCTGGCCCGACATTGCGATCTGCCGCCTGATCGAGATTATGGACTGTTTCCCTCCGCTGTTGCTCATTCTGGTGGCGGTCAGCCTCTTCGAGTCGCAGAACAACATGTTCTATATCATGGCGGTAATCGGGCTGACGACCTGGACGGGAATGGCCCGGTTGGTTCGGGGCGAATTTCTACGTCTGAGCGGCTTGCCGTTCACACTGGCGGCGCAGGCCATCGGGGCGGGAGACCTGCGGGTGATTGTGCGGCATATTCTGCCCAACGCTCTCGGGCCGATCCTGGTCGCGGGCACATTCGGCGTAGCTTCGACGATTTTGCTCGAGTCGAGCCTGAGTTTCCTCGGTTTCGGAATGCAGGCGCCGACACCGTCCTGGGGCGATATTTTGGGCGAGTCGCGGCTCTACATCGACTTTGCGTGGTGGCTCGCCTTTTTTCCGGGACTCGCCATTCTCATCACAATCATGTCCTACAATTTTGTCGGGGAGGGGCTGCGCGACGCGGTTGACCCGCGCCTGCGGATCAAATAATCATGGCCTTGTTGCACGTCGAGAACCTGGGCATTCATTTTGGCCCGCCGGAAGACCCGGTGCGGGCGGTGGATGGCATTTCGTTTGAAATGGCCGCGGGCGAGACGATGGCGTTGGTGGGCGAAAGCGGCAGCGGCAAGAGCGTGACGGCGCTGGCGCTGACGCGGTTGCTGGCGTCGCCCCCCGCGCGGTATGTGTCGGGCCGGATCGAGTTCGAGGGGCGCGACGTGCTGCGGTTGCCGGAGCGCGAACTGCGCGCATTGCGTGGCAGCGGCATCGCCTACGTTTTCCAGGAGCCGTCGTCGTCGCTAAACCCGGTGTTCACTATCGGCTACCAGATTCGTGAAGCGATCGATCTGCACCGTCCGGAAATCAGGGATGTCACGGGCGAGATCGTGCGAGCGCTCGACACGGTAGGTATTCGCGAGCCGGAAAAGCGGCTGAACGATTACCCGCACCAGTTGAGCGGCGGCATGCAGCAGCGGGTGATGATCGCCATGGCGCTGGCCTGCCGGCCCCGGCTGCTGGTGGCGGACGAGCCGACAACGGCGCTCGACGTGACCATCCAGAAACAGATCATGGACCTGCTCAAGGCGTTGAAGCAACAGAGCAACATGGCGATTTTGCTCATCACGCATAATTTCGGGTTGGTGGCCGATTTCGCAGACCGGGTGCTGGTGATGTTCCAGGGCCGGATCGTGGAGAGCGGCCCAACCGCGGAGGTTTTGCGAAATCCCCAACACCTCTACACTCGCGCACTGATCGAATGCGTGCCGAAGCTGGGCCAGAAGCAGCGCCGTCTGAAGGTGATCGACTATGCCGGAATCAACTGACGCCTCATCCCCGGACCCGATCCTGAAGGTTGAGAACCTGAAGGTCTATTTCCCGATTTTGGGCGGTGTGTTTCGGCACAAGGTCGGCGAAGTGAAGGCGGTGGACGACGTGTCGTTCGAGGTCCAGCGCGGCAAGACGGTGGGGCTCGTGGGTGAAAGCAGCAGTGGCAAGACGACGATCGGGCGCGCGATCATCCGGCTGACGGAGCCGACGGCGGGCACGATTAGCTATGATGGAAAGGTGGTGTCAAAATTGAGCGCCGCGGCATTCCGCCCCTACCGGAAAAAAATCCAGATCATCTTCCAGGACCCCTATAATTCTCTGAATCCCCGGCTATCGATCTTCGAAATCATTGGCGAGGCGTTGGAAATTCATTTTCCGGAAATGACGCCGGCCGACCGGCGGGCGCGGGTGGCGGAATTGCTCGGCAAGGTGGGACTGAAGCGTGACCACCTCGACCGTTACCCGCACGAATTCAGCGGCGGGCAGCGGCAGCGCATCGGCATCGCGCGCGCGCTGGCGGTCAATCCGGAGTTTCTGGTTTGCGACGAGCCGGTGAGCGCGCTCGATGTCTCGGTGCAGGCGCAGATCGTCAACCTGCTGCAGGACTTGCAGGAGGAGCTGGGGCTGACCTACCTCTTCATCGCGCATGACCTGGCGGTGGTGGAACACATCAGCGATTTTGTCCTGGTGATGAATGACGGCAAGATCGTCGAAGCGGCGTCAGCTGAGGCGATTTACGAGAATCCTCAACACGATTACACGCGCAAGCTGCTCAGCGCCGTACCAAAAATGTAGTGGCAGGCCCCAATCCAAAAATGACCATCTCCGGGTCTACTCGGTCTCGACGATCAACGCGCCGTCCTTGATCTCGAGGGTCTTGGCATGGGCGAGGAGGTTCTTGAAGTAGGGGCTTTGCTGTGCTTCGGCGTTCATAATCGCCTCAAGTTGCTGCTGGAGCAGAGGTAGTTTGTTGTCGGGTAGGGTTTGATCGCCGTACTTGAGGCTGTATAGGGTGAGGTGAATGGTGTGGCTGCCAGGATCCAGGTTAAAGCCGAGCGTCGTGTCGATGTTGAAGAAGCGGTCCTTGTAAATGCCGAAGGGGATGAAATCGAGGGGCAGGCTCGCCTGGGCCTGCGCCTTGTCGTCGGTCATGGCAATGAAGGCGTGAATCTTTAGCTGGCTGCAGGTGGAATCGTGGGCGATGAACGAATTTATTTCATCGGCGCTCAGTTGGAGAGAGGCGGGTTGGTTTTGTTGCAGGGCCTGATTGAAAGCGATGATTTTTTGTTTGGCCCCATTGTAAACGTCATCGCTGCCGTTGTAGGTCGGTACATCCGACGCAGTGAGCGAAGTCAGCGCGTAAAAGCCCCGGTAAGCCAGATAGGTTGAGCCACCGACAAGGCCGAGGAAAAGGACGGCCAGAATGATGAGAATGATGCAGCCGCAACCGAAACAACCGAGACCGCTTTTTTTTTGGGCCGGAGCCGGAGGAGGGTTGGCCATGGTGCCTTTGGTTTATCGGAGTGTTGACGTGAGGGCAAGTCCCGGTTGAATGACCGATCTTCTCCACGCCGGATGTTCGGCAATGAGCCGCAGGGCGCGCGGCAGCAGCACACGACCTGGTTTCTGATGGGGCCAAGGCGAAGCGCCGGAGGGATGGGGAAGGGGAACAAGATCGAAACGGTGACCGGCAAAGCTGGCGGGAAAAGCCAGGCCGATGACTTCGTCGAGCTTGCCGCAGGGGATAAACTGGAGGATGGCGAGCTTGCCGACGGCGATGACGAGTTGCGGTTGCAACAGGGCCATCTCGGCTTCAAGCCAGCCGGCGCAGTTGGCGATTTCGGCCGGGTCGGGCACGCGGTCACCGCCCCCGTTTTTTTTACCGGGAAAACAGCGGCAGACAGCGGCCATGTAAACGCGGGAACGGAAGGCGGCTTCATCGACGCCGGTGTGGTCCTTGAACCAGCGGAAAAGTTTCTTGCCCGCGGTCCAGGCGAAGGGCCGCCCGAGAACCGGTTCCTTGTCGCCGGGGGCCTGACCGACGAGAAGAACGCGGCTGACGACAGCGCCGCCGCTGACAACGGGCTTTTGCATTTTCGGGCAGAGACGGCAGCGCCGCAGGGCGGTGACATGCCGGTCGAGGAGGCTCTGCCGGGAGGCTTCACTCATGGGCGGAGGAGGCTGCGGCCTGAGAGGCGGCGATTTGGGCGAGGAGCGCCTGTAATTCTTTGGGCGTGGCCGGTTCGACAGGGAGAGGGCCGTAACGAAAGCGGGCGACAATGGCGCCAACGTGATGGATGGCTTCCTCTTTTTCGGGGAAGGCTTCGGCCACGCGGTCTGTGTAGGCGAGGGGACCTTCCCATTTGGCGCGGGGAATGCCGCGCTGAGCCATGCTGCGGCAGAATTTTGCGTAAAGATTTTCGATGGGAGGGTTGACCACGCGCGGGCGCATTAAGCGCCGGAAAATGAGGAAGCAAAGGAGAATCGCTGCCGCACAGACGAGGCCGAGGGCCTGCTGGCCGAAGCCGAGAAACCGGGCGAGCTTGGTTTGCGTGTCAGGATTGTAGGAGAAGACCCAGTCGTCCCAACTGACCTCGACCTGCTCGCGGCGCATATCGAGGTCGTTCAGGACGTGGTTTGTCCATTCGGGCAGATAGGTCTCGGCAAAATTCAACGGACGGGAGGTCATGCGGATTGGCTGATTTTCTTCCGCCCCGCCCGAATCGGAAGAGGCGAAGTTGGCCAGGCCGGGAGGAAGGATGGAGGTGGGATCGATTCGGATCCACCGTCTTTTTGCGTCGATCCAGACTTCGTCCCACGCGTGGGCGTCCGATTGCCGGACAATATAGACATCCTTGTACGGATTGTACTCCGCGCCTTGATAACCGACGACAAGCCGGGCGGGAATGTTTTCGAGCCTCATCAGGACGGCAAAGGCGGAGGCAAAGTATTCGCAGTAACCGGCCTTGGTGGTGAAAAGGAAATAGGAAAGCCAATCGCGGCCCGGCGGGGTGTTTCCGGGCGAAGCGGTGTAAATGAATCCTTCATGGCGAAAATAGTGGAGAACGGCCACGACATAGGCTTCCTGTTCGGGGTGCGCCGCATGCAACCGGTCTGCCAGCGCGGTGACCTGCGGATCGATGTGATCGGGGTCATCCTTATCCTTGCTCGGAAGCTGCGTGGCAGCGTCGTATTCAAACCGGTTGACCAGTTTGAGCGGGTCCTTAGACGGGGCTGGGGCCAGTTGGGAAGCCGACTGAACAGTATAACGCTCGGTGTGGTCGATAGGGTTGTCCGTGGATCCGAGTTGCAGGATCCAACCGCTCAAGAGCAGAGACTCTTTCCAGAGCCCGGTTTCCTCGTCGTTATAAGCTTTTGTGAACGGATAATCGAGGGCAAAGAGCCATCGTTGATTGTGGGGCAGGATGGTAATTTCCTCTGTGACTTCGGTGCTGTCGGGGTCCTCCACCGGGCGGTCGCCAAGGTTGGCTCCCATTTTTCCGGGCGTCCAGGCGCCTGCCTGGTATTCCCAGAGCACGAGGCCGCGCCAATACATCGTCTCCGGATCGGGGATGCTGCCGGCGGTGAACCGGACGTACATGGCCGTCGAATCGTTGTTGGCCAGGCGCGCGACGGAACCCGGTTCGACCCGGTCACTGATGCCCAGAGGCGCTTCATTTAGGGTGATCTGGAGCTTGCCGGTGAAACGCGGCAGGAAAAAGAAAAGGAAAAGGGTCAGTGGCAGGGCTTGGAGAAAAACGACGCCGGCAAGGCCCAGCATCGGGAGCAGGTGGTTATCCGGTCGATCCCCCATGCCGTTGCGAAGGAGTGTGGCGGTCAGGAGCCACATCATGATGAGGCAATAAATGAAGAGCTCAAGCGCCTGCGAATAGAGCAACGCGCTCATGACGATGAAAAAACTTGAAAAAATGATCACATTGACGTCGCGCGGACCTCGTAGTTCGTAAAACTTGATCGTCATTAGTCCGGCCATAAAGGCGGTTTCGGCCTCCCGGCTGAAGAGGGTCTGGAATAGCAGGGCTATCGCGGTGAGCAGACAGAGGGCGAGCAGGGCGGTAAAAAGGGTGCTGGGGAGAGGCAGGCGATAAATTTCGAGTACGGCGCGGATGGCGAGCGCGCCAACGATGATCATGCTGATCCAGATGGGCAGGACATCAATCTGGGGTAGAAGCGTGAGGATGAAGCCGCCGACGAGCCAAAAGAAAAGCGTGAGTGAAGGGCGGGGCGTTGGCACCGCCGGACGGACCGGCCGGAGAAAAAGCGCGGACCAAGGCGGCATGCGCCCAGTTTAAGGCGGGGAGGGACTTCTCGCCAAGACCTTCGCGAGGGCGGCGGGATAGAGCTCGTGCTCGGCCATCTGGATGCGGGCGTGAAGCGATTCGGGCGTGTCGCCGGGCAGAATGGGAACCCGTTGCTGCGCGATGATTTCTCCGCCGTCGACTTCGCGATTGACGAAGTGCACGGTGCAGCCGGTTTCGGCAGCGCCCGCGGCGAGAGCCTGTTCCCAGGCGCGCAGGCCCTTGAAGGCGGGCAGGAGCGAGGGGTGAATATTGATGATGCGATTGGGAAACGCGTCGAGGAGAGGGGCTTTGACCACGCGCATGTAGCCGGCGAGAATGACCCAGTCGGCTGCATATTCGTGTAGCAGGTCCACCAGCGAGGCTTCGCCCTCGGGGCTGAGTTTGGTGCGGAAGGGCGACGGGGAAAGCGTGGCGGTGGGGAGTCCGAAACCTTGCGCGTGGGCGAGTATGCCCGCGCCAATCAGGTCGCTGACAACGAGGACGATGGCAGCGTCGAACTTCCCGGCGAGGATGGCTTGTTGCAGCGCAACGAAATTGCTCCCCTTCCCGGAGCCGAGCACGGCGAGGCGGGGTACCGTTTTCATGTTTTTATAGAGTCTTGCCGTTCACGGCGGAAATTGCCGCTGGTGAGGTTGAAAATAAAGCGCAGCAGCCAGCGCGGGACGCTTTCAACCAAAAGCATCGGGAGGCGGACGGGGAGGCCGGGAATAATGCGGCCCTTGCCGTGGGCCATGGCGTCGAGGGTTTCGCGGACAACGTCGCCCTTGTCAACGCAGAGGAAAGCGGGTGGCGCGAATTGGCGGCGGCTGTTGGCGCGCGAAGCAACCTGCCCGAACTCGGTTTCAACCGGGCCGGGCAGAAGAGCGGTGACGAAAATGCCGGAGCCGTGAAGCTCGACGCGGAGGGCCTCGGAAAAACTGTTCACGTAGGCCTTGGTGGCGCCGTAGACGGCGAAGGAGGGCAGCGGAAGCAGTCCGGCGGTTGAACCGACGTTGCAAATCCAGCCTGATCTTTTCACGAGCATGGCAGGTAGTGCCCAGCGGGTGAGGCGCGTAAGAGCGGCGATGTTGACCGCGAGCATGGCTTCGATTTTTGCCGGATCGCTTGTCTCAAAGGTGCCGAGATCGCCAAAACCTGCGTTGTTGATGAGGATGTCGGGCGCGATATTTTGTTGATCGAGAGCGTCGATTAGCCTGGCGACGTCTGCGGACGCGGCGAGGTCGGCGGTGAAGGTGTCAACGCGCAGCCCGGGGAGTTTGGCGAGGAGATCGGCTTTGAGCTTGAGCAGCCGGTCGGCGCGTCGGGCAGTGAGGATAAGATGAGTCGCCCCCCATTGGACGAGTTGTCGGGCAAATTCTTCGCCAAGCCCCGCTGAAGCGCCTGTGATAAGGGCCGATTTTCCAGTGAAGACGGTGGAACTCATTTGATTCGGGGGAAGCGACTCAGTTTATGGCGTCAAACGGAGGGAAGTCGAGGAATCGCTTCCACGCGAGGCTGTACCTGCCGGGAGTGCTTCGAAAGCGGCTGCTATTTTATCTCGTGGACGTGAATGGCATGGAGCGTTTCCCTGCCCGCGACGAGATCAGAAACGACGACAATCGAGTCGCCTTTCGTTGCGTAGCCTTTTTCCCGCAGGATGGAGATCATCTGAAGCAGCGTCTCGTTAGGATCTTCGCTTGGGACGATCAAATGGGCGCGTATGCCGAAATGGAGCGAGAGGCTCCGGCAGACGGTCATACTGGGTGTGAAGGCGTAAATCGGCGCCGTTTGCGGTCGCAAGCCCGCGATGAAACGGGCCTTGGTGCCGGTGTGAGTGTAGACGCAGATGCCGACGCTCTTGCTTTCGTTGGCCAGATAGGCCGTGGCCGCGTTGATGCGTTCGCGTGTGGTTTTGGGCTGGATCGGATTGACGTAGGTCCCCACGGTTTTGCCCGTCTCGATGCGCGCGGCGATGCGGTCCATGATCTCAACGCATTCGAAGGGATATTTGCCGGTGGTCGTTTCACCGGAGAGCATGATGGCGTCGGAATGCTCGAAGACGGCGTTGGCGATGTCGGTGATTTCGGCCCGGGTGGGAGAGGGGTTGGTGATCATGCTCTCGAGCAGATGGGTGGCGACGATGACCGGCTTGATCGCGGCGAGGCAGAGATTGATGGCGCGGCGCTGGATGATGGGAAGTTCCTCGTAGGGGACCTCGATGCCGAGGTCGCCGCGGGCGATCATAAGGCCGTCGCAAGCGGCGATGATCTCCTCGATATTACGCACGGCCATCTGGTCCTCGATCTTGGCGACGATGCGGATGGCGCTTTTCTTCTCCTTGATTTTCTCGCGTAGGAGGTCGATGTCGGCGGCGCGGCGGACGAAGGACATGGCGATGAAGTCCATGTCGCACTCGAAGGCGAGCTCGACGTCGGCGTAATCCTTTTCCGTCAGCGCGGGCAGCTTGACATCGACGCCGGGGAGATTGATGTGACGGCGGCTGCCCAGGGGGCCGGGAGTGAGGACCTTACAGACAAGTTCGTTTTCGCGCTTCTCGATGGCCTGAAGGCGCAGATTGCCGTTGTCGACGATAACGGTGCTGCCGACTGCGATGTCTTCGACGAGGTAGGGGTAGTTGGCGTCGACGGTGATTTGGACGGTGCCGGGCTGTCCCTTGACCGTAAAGCTGACCCAGTCGTCGATCTGCAGGTCGTAGGTTTTGGCGACGACTCCGGTGCGGATGGCCGGGCCCTGGGTGTCGAGCAGGAGCCCGACTTCAAGGCCGTGCCGGGCGGAGATTTCGCGGATGGACTTGGCGACGGTGCGGACCCAGTCGTGGGGCGCGTGGGACATGTTAAATCGAAAGATATTCACGCCCAATAAGATAAGTCTTTCCAGCGCGGCGGGACTGGAAGTGACGGGGCCGAGGGTGGCGATGATTTTGGTGCGGCGCATAGACTCTTTCTCGTTCGATTTTACCCGGACTGGGACAACGTTCCGGCTTTGTGCAAAAGAAAGGGCCGGATCACAAGCCCGAAAGAGAGCAAGGGCTGTGCCTTGTCTGGTAGCCGTCGACCGCCGGGCGACGGTTTCCTTCTTTTGTTATCAGACACACACTGGTTACGATTCTGGTGTGACGTTCCCCATACGGAAACGTTTAGATCATGAAACGCCTCACTGGGCGAAGGAGGCGCCAGTTTATTTTATTACGGTCTGCGCGAAACCGAGAGGCATCAATCATTTTTGCAGTTCGGTATCAGGTACGGCTGTCTTGGGCCCGATAGCACATCGTCATCAAAATGGCCTATGGTTTTGTGAATTGGCCGTGCTCATGCCCGATCACGTCCATTTATTGCTGAGTTTTCCTGATATGCCGTCGTTTGCCAAGGTCATGGGTGATTGGAAGCGGTGGCTTGCGATTCACCATGCCATTTCCTGGCAGGAAAATTTCTTTGAGCATCGTCTTCGCAAGGAAGAGAGCTTGATGCAAAAGGGTGATTACATTCTTCAAAATCCGGTGCGTGCCGGTTTGGTGAAGGAGGCAAAGGACTGGCCTTACGTGTGGATGCCGGGAGAGTGAGGGGATCGCGCTGCACCGCCGCCCGGCGGTCGGCGGCTACCAACTGAGACGGCTAGCCAGCGCCTAAACTTTGGGCACTGGTTTCCGAATTGTCAGATGAACTTCACGCAATTGTTTCTCGCTGGCCGGCGAGGGTGCGTTCATCAGCAGGTCGCGTCCGTTTTGGGCCATGGGGAAGGCAATGACATCGCGGATATTCGTTTCATCGGCCAGCAGCATGACAATGCGATCGATGCCGGGGGCGATGCCGCCGTGAGGAGGCGCACCGTAGCGGAAGGCGTTGATCATGCCGGGGAACTTGTTGTCGACGACGCTCTTGTCGTAGCCGGCGATGCCGAAAGCCTTGTACATGATCTCGGGGACGTGGTTGCGGATGGCGCCGGAGGCGATTTCGTACCCGTTGCAGACGAGGTCGTACTGGTAGGCGAAGAGGGTGAGCGGGTCCTGCTTTTCGAGGGCATCGAGGCCGCCCTGGGGCATGGAGAACGGGTTGTGCGAGAACTCGACCGCCTTGGTCTCCTCGTTGTACTCGTACATCGGGTAGTCGACGATCCAGGTGAACTTGAAGACGTTTTTCTCGATCAGTTTGAGCTGCTCGGCGATCTTCACACGCATCGCGCCGAGGACTTTGGCGGCCTTGGTCTCGTTGGTGTCGGCGGAGAAGAAGATGACGGTCGGTAGAAACTTATGAGGTTCCGTGGCTACCGTATCTAACTTCATTCCAGCCATTCTGATGACCTCAATCATGGCGTCGCCTTTTATGAACTTGGCAATTGGGCCAGTTAAAGTGGCTCCATAAACCGGTTTGGACTCGCCACTGTCGTAAACTCCAGTCCCTGAATTCGGTTCCACTTTCACATACGCCAACCCCGGCGCGCCGAGCTTCTTTGCTTCCTCTTGAAGATTATCAAACCACGAGCGCGGTTGGTCGAATGCCTGCGGCACGGCCATCGCTCGGACGGTTTTTCCCGCGAAAGCCTTGAATTCGCTTTTGGCAAAGAGCGGCGTCAAATCCTTGATCTCAATCGGAATCCGCAAATCGGGCTTGTCGGTTCCGTATTTGAGCAGCGATTCCTTGTAGGCCAGTCGCTGGAACGAGCCGTCGGCGTTGGCATTGATCGGCCACTCGGCCTTGAATTCTTGAAAGAGCGGAATGAAGAGTATTTCCATCGCGGCGAAGACGTCGTCCTGGGTGACGAAACTCATCTCGACGTCGAGCTGGTAGAACTCGCCGGGGGTGCGGTCGGCGCGGCCATCCTCGTCGCGGAAGCAGGGCGCGATTTGGAAATAGCGGTCGAAGCCGCTGACCATGAGGAGTTGCTTGAACTGCTGCGGCGCCTGCGGCAGCGCGTAAAATTCCCCGGGGTAGAGGCGCGAGGGTACGAGGAAGTCGCGCGCGCCCTCGGGCGAGGAGGAAGTCAAAATGGGTGTCTGGAATTCCTGGAAGCCGAGTTCGATCATGCGCTGGCGGATGCTGGAGATCACCTGTGCGCGAAGCATGACCGTCTGGTGCAGTTTCGAGCGGCGCAGGTCGAGGAAGCGGTACTTGAGGCGGGTTTCCTCGGGCGTGAGGTCCTCGGGGAAGACGTTCATCGGCAGCGGTTCGCAGGAGCCGAGGCGCTCGTAACCGGTGACGTCGAGCTCGACTTCGCCGGTGGCGAGGTTGGGGTTGACCGTGCCTTCAGGTCGCGGCCGCACCTGGCCTTGCACGCTGATGACGGTTTCCTTGGGAAGGTGGCCGACCTCGTTCTGGAACGCGGCGGTGGGCGGGATGACAATTTGCGTGATGCCGTAGTGGTCGCGCAGGTCGATGAAGAGGACGCCGCCGAGATCGCGCTTGTTGTGGATCCAGCCCGCGAGGCGTTCGGTTTTTCCTGCGTCAGACGCGCGGAGCTCGTGACATTTTTTAGTGCGGTAGGGGTTGGACATGAGGGGAACTACTTTTAGACAGGATTGACCAGATTAACAGGATTTTTCGGAGGCCGATGTTTCGCACGGAGGACTGCAAAGGGCTAAAAAACAACTGAGGGGCCGAGGTTTCGCACGGAGGATGGAAGAGGGCTGAAGAGGAATTTGGGACAAAAAAACTTCGTGCGATGTACCGGAAGCCGTGCGAGAAGGACTGAAGCATGCAGATCAACGATGTCACCGCAGCCATTGTTGATTCGGCCTATCAGATTCACACCGAGATCGGGCCGGGCTTGTTTGAATCGGTTTATGAGCTCGTGCTTGCCGATATGCTCGCGAGTCGAGGTTTCTCTGTTCAACGGCAAGTTGCCATTCCGATACGAATTGGAGAGAAGGTTTACGATGAGGGGTTTCGTGCAGACTTGATTGTCGATCATCGAGTTATTGTTGAAATCAAATCGATCGAGCGATTGGCCCGCGTTCACAAAAAGCAGATGCTGACGTATCTGAAACTGTCGGGGCTTCCGGTTGGACTGCTCATCAATTTCGGCGGCGATTTACTAAAGGGAAATATCGAGCGTCTCGTTATCCCCGGCGCTCAAAATCTGAAAAAATAATCCCGTTCCCTGCACTCTTCCGCCCTCTTCAGTCCTCCGTGCGAAACCACTTCCGTATCTGTGTTCCGACGCATGGGCACGAGGGGGAAATTAGCTCTCCGTCGGAGACTTGGTTTCCGCAGTTTGCATAAGATCGCGGATTATTGCGTCCATTTGCTCTTTCGACTTGGCATACTGGCGGTTTTTAACGTCGCAAAGTTCGCGAAAGAGTTCCGCGGGTTGTGTACTGATTTTTCGTTGCTCGCGGGTTGAGAGCTCCTTTATTTCGGTAATGCCTTGCGTGATTTGGCTGTCCACGATCAACGCAACGTCGCAGCCCTTCTCTTCTGCCTGCTGGAGCTGTTTTCCAATCTTCGCAGGTTGAAACGAATAATCGACAAAGGTGTCCGGTCTTAAGGTACGAACCTGTTGTAGGAGCGCCATGGCTTGACTACGAAAATTTTCGTCAGCGATCGCAACATAAACGCCCAATGAAGGGCGAGGAATTTTGATGTTGCTTGTTTCTGATTCTCGCTTCTTTTTCAAAATCTCCCCCAGCACCACATCGCCCATGCCGAAGCCGAGGGCGGGGAGATCGACGCCTCCGAGGTTTTTCAGGAGATTGTCGTAGCGGCCACCGCCGGCGATGGCGCGAAACTCGCCCGAGCGGTCAAAGACCTCGAAGACGACGCCGGTGTAGTAGGCGAGGCCGCGCACGACAGTGTAGTCGCGTTTCACGTAATCCTGCAGACCGCGATGACGGAGGCCGGTCTCGACGGTGTCGAGCCGTTCGCTTTTGGCGCTGCCGGCATGGTCGAGAATGGCGAAGACTTGTTCGGCGAGCGGGCCAAGTTTTTCGGTGGTCTTCTCGCGCGGTTCGCGTTCCGACTTGTCGATGGCCTGGATGAAGGCGTAGCGCTGGTCTTCGGGAATGCCGTGGCGTGCCATGAAATCGGTCCAGAACTGGCGGTCGCTCAGGCGCACGACGAAATCCTTTTCGGTGAGTCCAAAAGCGCGCAGGGCGTCGATGACGAGGGCGATGAGTTCGACGTCGGCCTCGAGTCCTGCTTCGCCGATGATGTCGCAATTAAGCTGGTAGTGCTCGCGCAGGCGGCCTTTTTGCTGGCGCTCGTAGCGGAAGACCTGCGGGATGGAAAACCACTTGAGCGGCTTCTTGAAGTCCTTGTGCCGCGCGGCAACGAGCCGCGCCAGCGTGGGCGTCATCTCGGGGCGCAGTGCGACGTCGCGGTCGCCCTTGTCCTTGAAATGATAAAGCTGGGTGACAATTTCATCGCCCGATTTCTGGGTGAAGAGATCGAGCGGTTCGAGCGGCGGGCCGTCGTACTCGACGAAGCCGTAGCGGTGGGCGACGTCGCGCCACTTGGCGAAGATGGCGTTGCGAAAGGCGCAATCGTCAGGATAAAAATCGCGGAAACCGGGAAGGGCCATGGGTGAAGGGTAAAAGGCGCTCAGTTTTTTGGAAGTGGTTTCTTGGCCAGGTCTTTCAGTTGTTCCAAGGTCAAGCCTTTGGAAGGATCCGCGGCCAAGGTTGGATCGATATATCCGTGATAGCCTACAAGATGAATTTTGCCGTCGATTCGTTGGATGGGCGCGTTGACCCAGCCATAGTCACCTTCCATCGGCCAGCCTACCGTGTTTTCACTCGTGCCTCTTGAGGCGAGCAGCCACTCCGTGTTTTGGACTATTTTCCCGGACCCCTCGCCCGCGTGTAATGTCAAGACTGCTGGTGGTTGGCCTTTGACAATCTCTTCCACGGTGAAGGTGATGACACTGTTCTTAACTTCCGTTGCCTTGGCGACGCAGACCGTTTTCGAAAATTGAACGTAGAGCGTAATCGAAAACTGAGTGTGAGCCTGCGCGATTGAAACAACACTCAGCAGGAGGCAAACGGAGAAAAAAGCGCGTTTCATGCGATAGACCCGCACAAGTAACTGAACTGATCTCGCCAAACGAGTTTGCGACAAGCTCGGGATGACGGAAAGCTGACGCTAGGAAGCGGCGGAAGGGGAACCAGGCTGGGCGTTGTTGGCGATGCTCTGCGAGAGCTTCATCACCTGGGTCTTCATTTCCTTGCCGGCCTTGAACTTAACGACGGCGCGCGGCGGAATCGGCACGTCGTGCTCGGGACGATTCGGGTTGCGGCCCACGCGCGCCTTGCGGAGTTTTACCTCGAAGACGCCGAAGTTTCGCAACTCGACGGCCTGCCCTTGGGCGAGGCTCTCGGTGAGGTGATCCAAGGTGCGCTGAATGACATTCAGCACATCCTGTTGCACCATTCCGGTCTCGTTACTGATGCGGACGACCAAGTCTCGTTTGGTTAGATTAGCCATAAACCGGTGCTATTGCGCCAGATGTACCGGATATTGCAAGACCAAAACGAAGCAAATTTAGGCGATTTAACGGAACAGGCTAAATCAAGTGTTTGACCAATACCTTTGAATTACGTCCGCTTGCCTCGTATTTTTCGCGCCGGGCCGCAGGTAAGTCGTTGGGCGAGCTCTCTTTATAGCCGCCTTTTTGCTGGAAGTAATTGAACGCACGGGTGGAGAGGAGAAAGATGGATTCGACCCCGCGTTCCCTGGCGGCGCCCTCGACAAAAAGCATGAGTTTTTGGCCGATGCCCATGTTTTCGTGGGCGCTGTTGACGGAGAGGCAGGCGAGCTCGGCCTGCTTGCCGCCGGGCAGGAGATGGAGCGCGACGCAGCCGACGATGTTGCCGTCGATCTGGAAGACGTAGTAGTCGCTGATCTGGGAAAGAATCTCCTGCCGGGTCCGCTTGAGGATTTCCTCCTGTTCGACCGATTCCCGGATGAGGTTGCGGATGGCCCGCACGTCCTTCTTCAGCGCGCGCCGGACGGCCTGGTACTCATTGGCGTAGACCATGGTGCCGACGCCTTCATTGGAGAAGATTTCGGTGAGGAGGGCCTCGTCCACCTGTCCGTCGATGACATGGACGCGGCTGACGCCGTGCCGGCAGGCGCTGACGCAGTGCTCGAACTTGGAGACGAGTTCCGCGGGAATTTCCGCCTTGTGCTTTTTGAAAAATTCCTCGGCCTCGTTGACCGAGATCTGGCTGATCGCCTTGCCGTTCTTGGCAAAGCCATTGTACCGGGTGACGAAGATGAGCTTGGCCGCCTTCAGCGCCTCGGCCACCTCGACCGCCACGCCGTCGGAGTTGACCCGGAAGGTACGCCCGTCTCCGTCGAAGCCGAGCGGGGCAATGACCGGGATGACGCCTTTATCCAGGAGCTGGTTGAGAAACTCGGTGTCAACGCGCTCGACCCGGCCGGTGAAGAGCTGGTCGACGCCTCCGACGATGCCATAAGGGTGGGCGATGACGGCGTTGGTGTAGCAGGCCCGCAGATCGTTGGAGGCGAGTCCCTCAAGGACCTCGTGGGTGATCCGGTTCGCGGCGGTGAGGGCCAGCTTGAGCGTTTCGGCGTCGGTGATGCCCGTGCCGTCGGCGTTGCTGATCAGCACGCCGGACTGTTCGGCCAATTGCCGGATCTGATGCGCCGCGCCGTGGATAACGACCAGCCGGATGCTGAGCGAGCGGAGCACGGCCAGGTCGAGCAGGATGTTCGGGAAATTGTCGTCGGCGATGATGGCGCCATCCAGGGCGATCACGAACGTCTTTTCCCGGAAGCCGGGAATGTAGGTCAGGATGCCGCGAAGGTCGGAAACTTTCATGGGAAGGGGCGAGCCTACTGAATTGCGCGGAAAGATTCCAGCTTTCTCCAAGCAAAGACAAGACGCTGTTTTGGGTCTGGGCGCCCGCCGGGTGAAATAAAAGGGCCGGATGGGGTGCGATGAAGCGCGATCAGAGCAGACTTTCGAGGCAGCCTCTAGGAAAAGCCGCCCGGCCTAATTAGATTTACGCTTTCTTAAGTTCAACTAAATTGTCGGTAGTGAGTGTTCCGAGTACGATCATCAATCAGGCTGGTACGCCGGATTCACAGGTAAGGGTACAGCGTCCGGTCTTTGCAACGACCAGATGGTCATTGGTACTGTCGGCGGGGGACAATGAATCGACCAAGTCTCGTTCGGCATTGGAAAGACTGTGCCGGACGTATTGGTATCCACTCTACGCTTATGTCCGCCGACGTGGGCATAACCCTACCGATTCACAAGATTTGACGCAGGAGTTTTTTGTCCAACTCCTGGAGAATCGATTGCTTGCCGATGCCGACCCGAGTCGCGGTCGATTCCGTTCGTTTATTCTTTGTGCCTTGAATCGTTTTCTCATCGACGAATGGGAAAAGAGGCAGGCGCAAAAGCGGGGCGGAGGAAGCCCGGTCTTTTCGCTGGATGCGGCGATGGCCGAGCAACGCTTCGATCTTGAGCTTGCAGATGCCTCCAATCCGGACCTGGCCTTTGACAGACAGTGGGCGTTGACCTTGCTGGACGAGGTCTTGAACCGGTTGGAGGGAGAATACCTGGAACGCGGGAAGCAGGATTTGTTCGAGGCGCTCAAACAGACGCTCACGGGCTCCGGTCACGAGCAGCCCTACGCGGCGCTGGCCGAAGGACTCGGCATGAGCGAAAGCCTGGTCAAGGTGTCGGTGCACCGCTTGAGAAAGCGGTACCGGGAACTTTTACTGGAGGAGATCGCCGATACGGTCGATTCTCCCGAGGAAGCCCGCGAGGAGATGCGGTATTTGTTTCAGGTATTGTCCGGGGCATAAAAAGAAGGGTTCTTTGTAACCTTGGGCGGAGTTTTCGGAAGAATAAGGTATGAGCACCCCAAGTCTTTGCCTCAATTGCGGCAAACCGCTGCCCGCTTCCGCGCCCAAAGGGCTTTGCCCGGAATGCCTGATGAAAGCCGGGTTCCCGACCGGTGGCGCGGAGGTGGCCTACGTTCCCCCGCCCCTTGAGGAATTGGCGCGCGATTTTCCCGAGTTGGAAATTCTGGAGATGATCGGACGCGGCGGAATGGGCGTGGTTTACAAGGTGCGGCAGCGGGAATTGGGCCGGTTTGCGGCCCTCAAAATCCTGCCGAATGGAAAAAGGCGCGATCCGGCGTTTGCGGAACGATTTTCCCGCGAGGCGCGCGCGCTGGCAGCGCTCAATCACCCCAATATCGTCTCCATTTACGACTTCGGGCAAAAAGCCGGGCTCTTCTATTTTATCATGGAGTATGTCGATGGGCTGAATCTGAGCCAAGTGTTGACCACGTCCAAAATCGCCCCGGCGGAGGCGCTGGCCATCGTTCCGCAGATTTGCGACGCCCTCCAGTACGCCCACAACCAGGGTATCGTCCACCGCGACATCAAGCCGGAGAATATCCTTCTCGATAAAAGCGGCAAGGTGAAAATCGCCGATTTTGGCCTGGCGAAAATCACGGGCCAACCCACGCCGGACGCCGGCCTGACTGTGACGGGCGAGGTGATGGGCACGCCTCATTACATGGCCCCGGAGCAGGTGGAACATCCGCAGGAGGTCGATCACCGGGCCGACATCTATTCCCTTGGCGTCGTGTTTTACCAAATGCTCACCGGCGAGTTGCCGATGGGCCATTTCGCTCCGCCTTCCAGGAAAGTGCAAATCGACGTGAGGCTCGATGAGGTCGTCCTTCGCGCCTTGGAAAAGGAACCGGCCCTGCGCTACCAGCAGGCGGGCGAAGTGAAGACGCAGGTGGAGATGATCACGGGAACACCTTTGCCGGGAGTTGGTGGAACTTCTGGACCTGCTCCGAAGCCGTTGGTAGGAGCGTTGCCCATAAACCATCCCGCGCCGGTTGCCGCGGAATGGAATCCATGGCAGCCAGTCCTCGCGCTTGTGGGAGTCGTATGGGGTGCTGTCTTTTTCCCGCTTGGGTTTATCCTGCCATTTCCGTTCAACGTGATGCTATTCGTCGTTTCTGCAATTGTAATCACTGTGGCGGGTCTCAAGCTGGCGGGACTTTGGCCATGGCCCTCGCCGTTGTTTCCCAAATCAAATTGGACGGGACGAAATTTGGCAGCAAACCAAGCAGCTACGGCGGGTTCAGCCGCGCCGACCGTGCCCTCCTCCAATTATCCCGGCGCGTTGGTCTTTGCCGTGATTGTTCTAGGCATCATGGTTCTACTGAAGTTCATGGCCGTATTTGTTAACGGCCCTCAGGCGTTAGCTGGAGCGGTGCTCTCAGGGCTGTTGCTTCTGGGTTTAGCTTGTCGGCAAAAATGGGCTTATTGCGTAACGATGGCCTATCCTGTTTACGCGATTCTCGCGGTGGCGCACGTGAACTATCTCGGAGGAATGTTGGTCTTATTTTTGGATGCGCTTGTCTGTATTCCAGTTTTTTTATGCACGGATAGTTTCTTTCCTAAAAATGAGAAGCATCGAAGCATTTGGCTTTGGAGCACCGTTGGCGCCGCTGTTTTAGCCGGCATTCTTGCCATTCTACTTCCTCCAAGTCCGTCGTTATCCAAGATATTTGGTGGGTGGCCCAAGACGTGGGATGCGAAAGGACCGGTTTATAACCCGAGCGGCGTGAATGCTATTCAGCCCAATGGATCGAATCTACAACAGGTCGGGATTTATCAGGATGCCGGCGGCGAATTCCGCAAGGATTCCAGTCAAACATTTCCGCTCAATGCGGACGGTCGGTTCAGTCTCGACAACGTCAATGGCCGGATCGAAATCCATGGCTGGAACAACAACGCTATTGCCATTAACTCTGTCATTCACGGCAGGACCAGCGAAAGCGTCGAAGCGGTCAGAATCAATATCGATTCAAAACCTGACCGGGTCATAGTTCATACCGAACAGCCCTCAAAAACGACCGGCTCTTCCTGGGGCTGGCCATGGTTCGAGAATGACAATGCCAGCGTGGATTATGCCATTACCGTGCCACAACGCGCGCGGCTGGCGGACATCCGCAGCGTCAACGGCAATATTACGATTAATGGTGTGTCGGGCGACATCGCCGCATCTACCGTCAACGGCGAAACGCAAATTAAGGACACCACCGGCAATTTGAGCCTCTCCACCGTGAATGGCCGGATTGCCGCGGACGTGAGTTTGCTCGGCGCGGGACAATCGGTGTCGCTCAACACGGTCAACGGCGAGCTTCAACTGGCGGTGCCTGAGAATGCCGACGCGAACTTTTCCGCGAGCACGGTCAACGGCGGCATCAGCTCCGAATTCCCTTCGCTCCAGGTGAAAAAGGAGTTTCCCGTCGGCAGCGACTTGAATGGCGTCCTGGGCAACGGCGGCGCAACCGTGAAAGCCACGTCCGTCAATGGCAGCATCACAATTATGAAGAACCAGATGTCGAAACAAATCCCGGCAAATACGCCAGCCGAATCGCCTGTAACAAATGGCTTGGTTTCAGATGCGAGTGAAAAGCCCCAGCCGACTTCAACCAACATTGGAGTTCCAGCCGCCGCTGAAAATCCGGCAATTTTAGCGGCCCAAGCCTGGCTGACGCTTATTGACAATGGGAGCTATTCCGAAGGCTGGAAAGGCGCCTCGACGATTTTCCGAGGTGGGGTGACGGAGCCGAGTTTTTCAAATTCGATGGAAACTTTCCGCAGGCCGTTGGGCGATCTGGTATCGCGCAAACTGAAATTGGCGGAGCACCTGACGGAATTGCCCGGAGCACCGGACGGTCAATACGTTGTCATGCAGTTCGAGACTTCCTTTGCCAACAAAAAATCCTCCATTGAAACGGTCACATTCGTTTTGGAAAAAGACGGGCAGTGGAAATCGGCCGGTTATTATATCAAATGAAGGCTGGCCGCCAGGGTGTTATGACCGACACGCCGCTCTATATATCGAAGCGCAGCGCCAGGAATCTCTGGCAGGAATACCGCATTTATCGCGACCGACTTGAACTGCAATCGTGGTTTCTCTTTCACACCATCATTGTGTCGGCAAATGAAATTCAGGCCGTCGAAGTCCGCTCATCCGTTTTCGGCGGCTGGAAAGGGTTTACGTTGTGGGGAATCAAGAATGATCTTTGTGATTTGTTCCGGCACGTTTTGCTGACGAAAAGAACCGGACTCTTCAAAGGCATCGGTTTTTCGCCCGACGAACCGGAAAAGTTCGTCGAAATTTGCAAATCAATTCTGCCGGATCGGGATGAGTAGAATGGGAACCACCGGCTCTACCGGAGGTCACTGGCTCGCTCGTCCGTTTTCTTCAACGATGTTTGCTATCCTGATTCTCCTTGCGATTTTTAGCGGATATTTTCAGGACTTGCGGGGCGTGAGGACGGTTGTGTATCCCTTGAAAAAGTATATGATAGATAGGTTGCTTTTCTCTCTTATGCTCACCTCGAGGCAGCTTGTTTGTGGTTTCCTGCTTGGCTTGTGCCTGGCGGGACCGGTGCTGCTTCCGGCTGCGGCGGAGGAAAAGGAGGGCATGCCCGATTTGGGCCAGCAGGACCAGACCTGCCTGCCCACGTCCACGGCGAACCTGCTCGTCTGGTTCGGCACGCACGGTTATCCGAGGTTGATCGTGGACGGGGACAGCAAGGACAATGATTATATCCACACGGTGCACGCGATCATCGGCGCCACCGACGCGCGGTATGACCTGGGCACCCGCACGGACGCCATTTCCTACGGGATACAGAAATACATTCACGACGCCGGTTATGATTGCGACGTCGAGTACCGGGGCCTGGACTGGAACCAGGTGAAGTTCCCGGATGTTGTGAAGGACGACGATGGCGAAAAATACAAGCCGTATCAGAAAACTCCCGGCGTTTTCACCCAGGACTGGTTGCAGGAGAATAACGCCCCCAACAAAGGTTTCATCCTTCTGCTGGCCTACTGCAATTTCGACCGGGCGAGCAACACGTTTCAGGATGCCATCCCCGCGGGCCACGCGGTGACGCTGGTGAACGCGGAACCCGACATGATTTTGGTCCACGACCCCGCCCATGAAAACGACGAGCCCGGTCGTAAAATCCTGACGCCGGAAGCGCTGACGGGCGGGACTTTTCAATTGCCGGGCTACAGCGCGCCGGTGTCCGGGTTGTTGCTTTTGAGCGGGTCACTGCTGGAAAGTCCCTTTAACTCCCAGGTGATGCTCACGGGCGCGATCTGCGTGACCATGCATCCGGGGAACGGGGGCGCGTCGGGCTATGTTGGCGCGTCCGGCGCGACGGTTGGGGCGGGTGAGACCACCAACGCCACGCCTTCGTCCGCGCCCGCCGCTCCGGCGAGTTCGCCCAACCGGAGTTGGGTGATGTGGCTTTTCGATCTGATCCTTAAGAAATAGATGCGCGCAAAAAAAAGGAGGCGGGCCTTGCGGCCCGCCTCCCGGTGAGGTTTGGAGTTGGGATGGAGATCAGTCGTTGGTCGACGTGGTCGAGCCCGGCGTGAAGGTCTTCGTGTAGGTTTCGCTGTTGCCGGTCTGCGTGACGTTGCCGTTCGGACCGGTGACTTCGCCGGTGGCGGTGCGGGTGATCGTGCCGTTGGCGTTTTTGGTGTAGGAGACCGTCTTGTCATCGGTGCTGACACCGCCGTTGGGACCGGTGACCGTGCCGGTTTCAGTCCAGCCGTTGCTCGTCTTGGCGTAGGTCTGGTCCGAGGTGACCGACTTGCCGTTCGGGCCGGTGGCCGTGGTGTCGACCTGCTTGGAGCCGTCGGCATAGGTGACGGTCTTGTCGACGGTGGAACTCTTGCCGGTGTTCGGGTTGGTGTACGTGCTGTCAACCGTCTTGGTGCCGTTGGAGTTGGTCACGGTCTTGGACACGTCGGTGGTCTGGCCGTTGACGCCGGTATGGGTGCCGGTGTAGCTGGCATCGCCGGTTCCGGTCTTGGTCCAGTCGCCCGAGCTGGAGGAGGTCTTGCCGTTGGCGTAGGTCGTGGAGGATTCGTGCGTGCCGGTGCCGGTCGATTTGTTCCAGGTGTTGGTGGCCGTGTGGGTGCCGGTGCCGCCGTTGGAGTTGGTCCAGGTGGTGTCGCGGCTGGTGCTGCCGGGCGAATGCGACACGCTTTGGCTGTAGGTGCCGCTGCCGCGATGCAAGGTTTGGTAGGAGCCGGTGCGGGTGGTGGTGCCGTCAGCGCGATTCCCGCCGCCAGAGCCATAGCCACCATAAGCCTGGGCGGAAGTCGTAGAAAGCAGCACCCCGGCAGTGAGAAGGGAACCGAGGAGGAGATGGGTTGTTTTCATACCACGGCAGACGCCGGGGACGAAAAAAAGTTACAAAAAAGTATTGGGCATCCTCGGATGGGTTGCGGCGACGGCTTGTCATTCGACACCGGAACCGCATGATCTGGTTTCCGCCATGGCCGAACCCAATCTCGTCTATTTCGATTTGGAAACGCAGAAAAGCGCCGCGGAGGTGGGCGGCTGGCACAACAAGCGGGCGATGAAACTGGCGCTCGGCGTGACTTACAGCACGGCGCGCGGCACCTACGAGATTTACCGCGAGGACGAGGTCGGCGGGTTGCTGCAGGAACTCCAGCGGGCGGACCGCGTCATCGGCTTCAACGTGATCGATTTCGATTTCGAGGTGCTGGCCCCTTACTCGGTCTTCGACCTGCGCCAGGTGCCGGTGCTCGACCTGATGCAGCACGTCGAGAAAGTCATCGGCCTGCGGGTCGGGCTCGACGCCATCGCGGAGCAAACGCTCGGCTGCGGCAAGACGGCCGGCGGCATGGAGTCGCTGAAGTGGTGGAAGGAGGGCAAGCTGGGCCAGATCGCCGAGTATTGCTGCTACGACGTGAAAGCCACACGGCTGGTGCACGAGTTCGGGCGCCAGTACGGGTGCGTTTTCTACTTCAGCAAAAAGACCCAGCGCCGCGAGAAGGTGGAGGTGAGTTGGTAGGGTGTAATAGCAGTTGCCTGCGGCAACCCCAACGGGGTTGTGATCCTATAGCCTAGGGTTGGCGCTTGGTGCCTACCCTGGGAAGGTTGAGAAAGAAATTCAACCCTGACAGGGTTGAATCAATTGTTGATCGAGGACCCAGGGTAGCTCGTTCCGAGCAACCCTGGGCGATAAGATGGCCATCCTTTCAGGATGGCTCCAGGGAGGGTAACGATAGGACCAACAATGATTGTGTGAACAGGCCTTAACCGCCGATGTAGGGGTGTTCGCCGCGCGGATCGGGTTTGACCCGGAGATACTTGAGGAACGGGAGATATTTTTCCAGCGGCACCACGATTTCATCGCGGCGCAGCGTGACCTGGACTCCGGCGATCTGGTCGAGCGCCTCGACCAGGCCGTCGCGCACGATCCGCAGGCAGAACTTCACCGCCTTGGGCCGGGAAGGCATGTTAATGACGAAACTGCGACCGCGGGCGCCCGCCGTCGCGCGGGAAAGGATGGAAACCTTGACCTGCTCGAAGGAGTAGGCGCGCATGATCTCGCCGAAGCCGGGCAATTCCCGCTCAAGCGCGCTTCGGGTGGCGTCGGGCATGAGGTCGCCCGGATTGGGCCCGGTCCCGCCGGTGGTGATGACCAGCGGGCACTTTTCCTCGTCGCAAAGGCGCAGGACCGCGGCGCGCACCTGGTCGCGGTCAGTGGTCAGCACGGAGACGACCTGCACCGGGCCGTCAAAGAACTCGGCGAGGACCTTGTCGATCTCGGGACCGAATTTATCCGGCTGGGCCGGAGTTGCGGTTGGGTCGATGAGGGTGATGCGTCCGATTTTCATGCGTTCCATTCTTCCAAGGCGTGGCTTTTTTGCGAGACGAGCCGGCAGGCCAGCCGCACCGCAGCCAGCATGCTGCGGTGATCGGCCCGGTTTTGACCAGCGATTTCCAACGCCGTGCCATGATCGGGCGAAGTCCGGATGAGTGGAAGGCCGAGCGTGACGTTCACGCCCGATTCGAAGGCGACGAGCTTGAATGGAATAAGACCCTGGTCGTGGTAGGCGCAAATGACGGCGTCGAACGCCTTTTCCCGCACGGCGCGATGGAAGATCGTATCGGCGGGCGCATGGACCAGCTCAATTTTTTCATCGCGCAGTTTTTCGCGCGCGGGTTGAACTATGCGCAGGTCTTCATCGCCGAAAAGACCGGCTTCCCCCATGTGGGGGTTGATCGCGGCAAAGGCGAGCCTTGGTTTCGCGATGCCCCGTTGCTGTAAGTAGCGTCTCGTTATTCTCGTGACATGGACGATCCGCTCGGGAGTCAGGCGGGTGAGCGCATCCTTGAGGGAGCAGTGGTTGGTGCAGAGCGCGACGGTCAACTTCGGATCGGTCAATACCATCACCGCCGCGTCGTCAGGCAGACCGCAGGCGCGGGCGAGAAATTCGGTCTGGCCGACGAAATCGGGTTGGAGGCGGGCGAGGCTTTCCTTTTGCACGGGGCCGGTGACCATCGCGGCGTATTTTCCGGCGAGGCAACCCCGCGCGGCATCGGTGAGCGCCTTGTGCGCGACCCGGGCCGAAGTCGTTGTCAGTCGTCCGGGGTGGATGCCCGGGCCGCTTTTTTTGCCGAGCAACTCGAAGCGGAAGCCCTTGGGCAGGCGCGGATCGCGCAAGGTCTTGGCGACGACTTCAGGCCCGATTCCGGCCGGATCGCCCAGGGTGATGGCGATGACCGGAACGGTCTTTTTCGGGCGGTGGGAACTCATGCGGGATGACTGAAGGGGAAAGACCGGAATTCCCTTGGGAATTGGTCTTAGAGGTTCATCTTGATGAAGGCCTTGGCGCGCAGGCTGTCAAGCCACTGCTGCTGGCGATGTTGGCTTTCCTCGTTGATCACGGTCTGCTCGATTTGCGCGCGCACGTCGTCCAACGGGGAGACCGTCGAAACCTTGCGGTCTTCGACCTGCAGAATGTAGTAGTAGCCGTCGGAAGTCGTGACGATGTCGGTATGCTGTCCGGGCTGCAGCTTGGCAATGGCGGGCCACAGCTCGGGGTTGATCGCGGTCTTGCCGTTCTGGGTCACCCAGCCGAGTTCGCCGCCGCTGTCCTTGTTGCTGCCCTCGGAATAGGCCTTGGCCAGGTCGGCGAAGTCCGATCCGGTGTCGAGCTTGTAGAGGATTTCCTTGGCGACTTCCTCCTGCGGGTCGTAGGAGATCTGTTTGCCGTCGGGACCCGTTTTTTGGGAGGGAAACAGCGATTTGCGCAGCACGATGGTGCTGACCTTGACCTGCTCGTCCTGCTGGAAGAGGCGCAGGTTCTGCTGGTAGTATTGTTCGATCTGGTAGGGCGAAACCAGCACGGTTTGAACGACGTACTTGTTGCGCATGTAGCCGACGATGGCGCTATTCTGGATTTCCTCGCGATACTTCTGCATCGTCACGCCGCGGTCATAAAGCGTCTTGACGAAGGCGACGCGGTCGCCGCCGTACTGTTCGCGTATGATGTCGTTGATCCGCTCGTTGGTGTAGGTGTCGGGGATGAACCCGCCCTTTGTCTTGAAATCCTGGATGATCAACTGGCGCTCGATCAGTGCGCGCAGCACGTTGAGCTTGGCTTCCTTGAGGCGCTCGAAGAGTTCATCGCCCTGCAGGTTTTGGCGCAACATTTTTTCCGTTTCGGCCACCTGCTGGTTGATCTCGAGGAAGGTGATCACCTTGTCGTTCACCACCGCCGCGATGCCGTCGGCAAGGATCGGTTGTTGTTCCTGTTCCTGGTCTTGTGCGCGGGCCGACAGGCCGGAGAAAAGCAGCAAGGCCGCCCAAATGATCAATTGAGCTGCAACAAGGAAACGAAGGTGGTTAGGGCACCGATGCGGAACCTTAGATAAAAGTCCTAAGACGGCCCTTTCAAGGAAACAACCCATGAAATTATTTCTTTTAGCTTAGAAACCGGTTCCTGAACGGTCAAGCGGGGAAACTTACCGCTTACCATGATGTAATCCTGACCCTGGCGCAGCATCAGCTTCTCTTTCTGCGTTTCGACGAGGTTGATCCGCGCCTCCGAAGCGGCGATTTTCAACTGCGTGGCCAGGAGCAGTCGTTCGACGGCGGAAGGCCACGGGCCGTACCGGTCGCGCCACTCGAGTCGCAGCTTTTCGAGGT
Source organism: Methylacidiphilales bacterium (assembly GCA_021272315.1). GTDB lineage: Bacteria > Verrucomicrobiota > Verrucomicrobiia > Methylacidiphilales > UBA1321 > JABDGH01. The sequence goes on from JAJSLI010000121.1 coordinate 83,776, forward strand.
CTTCCGGTGTGTTGGCCTCCGCAATGCGCCGGTAACCGTCCAGGCGCCAGCGGCTCTCGGGCAGATAGACCCGGGGCAGAAACGCGCCGAATTTGCCCGCCTTTTCGTCCGTCTCGTTCTCCTGCCAGGCGAGGAAATCGAGCTGCAGCTTCGTTTCGACGAGACGACCCGGCTTTTGTCCCTTCAGCCGCGCCACCGCGGTCTTGAGCAACTGGCAGTAGAGATCGAACCCGACCGCGGAGATGTGGCCGCTTTGCGCCGTGCCAAGCAGGTTGCCCGCGCCGCGAATCTCCAGGTCGCGCATCGCGATCTTGACTCCGGCGCCGAGCTGCGAATATTGCCGGATGGCCGAGACCCGCTTGCGCGCGTCGCTGACCGTCATCAGGTGGCGCGGCAGGAAGAGATAGGCGTAGGCCTGGTGCTGCGCGCGACCGACCCGGCCCCGCAACTGGTAAAGATCGGCCAGGCCAAAACGGTCGGCGCGGTCGATGATGATCGTGTTGGCGTTCGGGATGTCGAGGCCGCTTTCGATGATC